>NZ_JBFROI010000047.1:0-79442 GCF_041471405.1 Vibrio sp. 10N.261.52.C11 | reverse complement strand
CTTTAACTGATCGGCATTAAGACCGAAGCCTTCCTTTACTGATCTCTAACTTCTAATGAGCTGCATATCTAATGGACTACGTGTCTAATAAGCCATATATCTAATAAACCATGTGTCTAATAAGCTCGGTAGATAATTAACCAAGGAGCTCATGAACTAAAAAGCTCAGCAGATTAAGATTTTGGCTCTGATTTAGCGTCAAACTTCTCAGACCATGTTTTAAGAACGTCTGCACGTTCACTGCCCATGCGAGCGAAGTCCATTTTTGCCATGTTCTTTTCTACATTAGGGAAGTTCTCTGCTTTGCCTGTCACATCTTGGTGACCAACAACTGGGTACATTTCGATGTAAAGCTCATTTGCCGCTTTAGAAATAGACCAATCGATAACACGTTGTGCTGCATCAGAAGGCTTAACAAGGCCTACCGCTTCAGATTCCCAGCCGATGCCTTCAGGTGTAATCACTGAAAGTGGAGCGCCTTGAGTTTTCAGCTTAGCGCCACGGCTCGCCATAGAAATACCGATAGCGACTTCACCCATGCCCGCTTGAACACATGGCTTAGAACCTGAGTGCGTGTAGTGAGCAATATTTTGGTCTAGCTTCTGCATGTAGTTCCAACCTTGGTCTTCACCCATGTTTTGTAACCAAGCCGAAACCTGCATGTAGCCCGTACCAGAAGATGCTGGGTTTGGCATAGCAATGTGGCCTTTATAGATAGGCTTGGTTAGGTCATCCCAAGATTTAGGTGCAGGTAAGTTAAGTTGCTTAGCCACCACTTCGTTGAAACAAACTGCATTGAAGAATGCATCATTACCGTACCAAGCTTGAGTAGACTGTGGGTCGTTAAGGTTAGCGCGTAATGCTTCTACACCTTGAGGCATATAAGGTTTCAGGATGCCCTCTTCTTTAAGCAGTGCCATTGAAGAACCAGCAAGTCCCCAAACTACCTCTGCACGCGGGTTGTTTTTTTCGGCCAATAATTTTGCCGTCATGATCCCAGTTGAATCACGTACCCACTTGATGTTGATGTCTGGGTTTTCACTTTCAAATGCGTTTTTGTACTTCGCTAAAATGTCAGTTTCAAAAGCGGTGTAAACCGTCACTTCCTGTGCTGCATAAGCATTACCAGCCAATAGAGTAACTAAAGCTGCAAGTGATCCTTTCATAAAACGGTTTTTCATCATTTTCTCCAGTCAGGCCCGATGCCAAGGTTAGGAATTGCCAAGGTTAAAGTTGTTAAGGCTAGAAGCTCCATCTAGAGGCTTCTATATCCATAAATTCATTTAGGTTGTTAACACACACCTTTGCATTGGTATGTACCAGATTTCGAGTATTAAGCTAACTGGCTTTTATGACGATTAAATGAACAAAAAATGGCAATTTAAAGATCGGAAAATTTCTCAACACAAGTGACAAATTTGAATATGAAGCTTTTGTGAAAATAACGTTTGGGCTATTTACGACCGTTTAAATTGGTTGTTAAAGTAATTGCAAATACTGGTATAGTCCAAAATACAAATCACGAGAATTGAACATGAGAAACGAATACTTACTGCTGACACCGGGCCCTTTATCTACTTCTGAAACCGTTCGCCAAGCGATGTTAAAAGATTGGTGTACTTGGGATGATGAATACAACAAAGACGTTGTTGAAGTGATTCGTAGCAAGCTAGTGACTTTAGCGACTAAGCAAGCGGGATATACAAGCGTATTAATGCAAGGTAGCGGCACCGCTTCGGTAGAAGCAACAATCGGTAGCGTTATCTCTAACAACGGTAAGCTTCTTGTTGTTGATAACGGTGCGTACGGCGCTCGTATTGCTCAAATCGCAGAATACTTAAACATTCCATGCCATGTCGTTTCCCCAGGTGAAACATCACAGCCTGACTTGAACGAAATGGAAACGGCATTGGCCATGGATTCAGACATTACTCACGTTGCGATTGTGCACTGTGAAACCACGACAGGCATGCTGAATCCAATTGAAGACATTGCCAAATTGGCAAAACAGCACAACAAAACCGTCATTCTCGATGCAATGTCGAGCTTTGGTGGCATCCCTATGGATATCGCTGACTTAGGTATCGATTACATGATCAGCTCTGCAAACAAGTGCGTCCAAGGTGTACCGGGCTTCGGCTTTGTTATTGCTAAGCAATCGGAACTGGCAAAGTGCAAAGGCCAAGCTCGTTCATTAAGCCTTGATCTGTTTGACCAATGGCACTGCATGGAAAGCAACCTCGGTAAATGGCGTTTTACCTCTCCGACGCATACAGTGCGTGCTTTCTATCAAGCTCTACTTGAATTGGAACAGGAAGGTGGTATCGAAGCTCGTCATAATCGCTACCAAACAAACCAAACCACACTGGTTGCAGGTATGCGCTCTCTTGGTTTTGAACCTCTGTTAAATGATGAACTTCATTCACCGATTATCACCTCTTTCTATTCTCCAACTCATAGCGATTACCAATTCAAGGAATTCTATGACCGTTTGAAAGAACAAGGTTTTGTGATTTACCCGGGCAAGGTTTCAAACGCCGACTGCTTCCGAATCGGTAACATCGGTGAAGTGTATCCGTCAGACATTGAAGCTCTAATTGACGCAATTAAGAATGCTATGTACTGGGACATCAAATAATGACGATGGCCAATCAAGATTCTGTTCTAAAGGCGACACACTTTCGAAGCGAAGGCGATGTGAACACCACGCCAGCGCGTGAGAAATGGAACGAGTCGCTAAACGATGATGCGACTCAAGCGATGTTAAAACGTGACTCTGACGTATTTCTTCATCAAGCGATGTCAACGCCTTGTCTAGACACACTTGAAGCAGCTGAAGGCATCTACATTCAAGATGCGACGGGCAAGAAGTACATGGACTTTCACGGTAACAATGTTCATCAATTGGGTTATGGCCATCCACATATCATTAATAAAGTGACTCAACAAATGGCTTCATTGCCGTTTTCACCACGTCGCTTTACCAATGAAACAGCCGTTCAATGCGCTGAAAAGCTGACACAGATCTGCGGTGGTGAGTTGAACCGCGTGTTGTTTGCACCGGGTGGTACTTCGGTTATCGGCATGGCACTCAAACTGGCTCGACATGTCACCAACAACTTCAAGGTCGTTTCACTGTGGGACTCATTCCATGGCGCGTCACTGGACGCAATTTCAGTGGGTGGTGAAGCTTGTTTCCGCGAAGGCATGGGCCCGTTAATGGCTGGCGTAGAACGCATTCCACCAGCCGTCTCTTATCGTGGCGCTTTCCCGTTTAACGAGAATAACGCAGTCAATGCAAACGAAACTGCATGCGACGTTCACTATGCCGACTATTTAGAGTATGTGATTGAAAAAGAAGGTGGCATTGGAGCCTTCATTGCCGAAGCAGTGCGTAACACAGACGTTCAGGTTCCAAGCAAAGCTTACTGGAAGCGCATCCGTGAGATCTGCGATAAGCATAACGTCATGTTGATCATCGACGACATTCCAAACGGTATGGGTCGTAGTGGCGAATGGTTCACTCACCAGGCCTTTGATATCGAACCTGACATTCTTTGTATCGGTAAAGGTTTTGGCGGGGGCTTGGTTCCAATTGCAGCCATGGTCACTAAAGACAAATACAACACGGCAGCGCAAGTATCACTTGGTCACTACACCCACGAGAAAAGTCCTATTGGCTGCGCAGCGGCACTGGCTACGATGGAAGTGATTGAGCAAGAAAATCTACTTGAAAAAGTACAAGCGGACAGCGCATTCGTGCGTGAACAACTGCTTCAAATGAAAGAGAAATACCCAGTCATTGGTGACGTTCGCGGCATCGGTCTGCTTTGGGGAGTGGAATTGGTCACTGACCATATCACCAAAAACCGAGCGTTCGATGAAGCAGAAGCAGTACTTTACCAATGTCTGAACGATGGCCTGAGCTTTAAGGTTTCACAAGGTAACGTGATTCAATTGAGCCCACCATTGATCATCAGCCGTAGCGAGCTAGAAGTCGCTCTGTCTGTATTCGAAAAAGCGATAGCCAAAGTCTGCAAAGATTTTGAATACCTTTAATTCTCGAAATCAACATTTAAACCAATAACCTTAAACAACCATTTGTTTCCCAGAACTTTGAACTGGGAGTGACACAAAAATAGGACACTATTATGAACACGACATCACCTATCCAAGCGGTTATCTTTGACTGGGCCGGCACTATCGTTGATTTTGGGTCGTTTGCTCCAACTAGCATCTTCGTTGAAGCATTCAAACAAGGTTTCGACTTTGACATCGACTTAGCTGAAGCGCGTGAACCTATGGGGATCGGCAAATGGGACCACATCCAAGCAGTGGGTCGAATTCCAGCTGTTGACGCTCGTTGGAAGGCTCAGTTCGGACGCTCCATGACAAGTGAAGACGTTGACGCGATCTACGCGGCATTCATGCCTCTTCAAAAAGCGAAAGTAGCCGATCACGCAGCACCTATTTTGAATGCGATAGAAGTGGTCAATAACCTAAAAGAGAAGAACGTGAAGATCGGGTCTTGTTCAGGTTACCCACGTGAAGTGATGGATGTTTTAATTCCTGCTGCTGCAGATTACGGTTACCGACCAGATAACGTGGTAGCGACCGATGACTTACCTCAAGGTGGTCGCCCTGCTCCATTTATGGCACTGAAAAACGTAATCGATCTAGGTGTAACTAGCGTTGCTGCGTGTGTAAAAGTAGACGACGCAGCACCGGGGATCGATGAGGGTCACAACGCAGGCATGTGGACAGTTGGACTTGTATTATCGGGGAACGAAGCAGGCTTAACGTATCAAGAATATTTAGATGCAGACGAGACAACACTTACAGCTGCACGTGAAAAAGCAAGCGTTAGGCTAAACGAATCAAACCCGCACTACTTGATCGATACCATTGCAGACCTACCAGGCGTCATTGCAGATATTGAACAGCGTTTACTGGCAGGAGAGCGCCCATAAGCAAAAGCGAGATGTTCACGTGACGTAAAGTACGTGAAAAACATCTCTAATCGCTTTAATTCAAATCCCTATCCAATCATGTACTCATTCGAGTTATACATATTGGGTGGGGATTTTTGTTTTATAAGCATGATAAAGCGCAAGTTTTTTACTTATTACCCGTAGCGCCACTGGTAAATAGACGAGGCTAGGCTATAGCTTAAACATAAACATTCCAACAAATGATAAAATCAACAATAAAGGCATCTTAAATATATAATATTTAACAATTTCATTGACTCCAATACGCAATCAGATTAACAATATAAGTACTGAGAAAGAAACAGGTTCACCTGAACCAACACCTTGATTTACTTATTATAAGCAGTGTCGTAACCCAATAAGTGATCGTTTTACTGGTAAGTTCAGATAAAAATAAGAGTTAATCCAAGGAAAAAATTATGAAAAAACTGTCAAAAATCATGTGTGCTGTTGTAGCCGCTTCAGGCCTAGCAGCAGCGCCTTCTATTGCTGCAACGACTTACGTGGGTGCAAAAGTGGGCGTGGGCTGGCTAGACAGCGCATGCGTAAGCGGTGAAAAGTGTGATGATGATGCAATTGGTGCAGGCATCTACTCTGGCTACAATTTTAATGACAAGTTTGGTATTGAGCTAAGCTCAGACTTCCTTGGCGACTACAAGACAAGCTTTTCAAAGAACGGCACAACAGCTGCGTTCAGCGATCCACTGATCGCAATCTCGCTAACTCCAATGTACCGCCTAGCAGTACAACAAGAGTTTGACGTATTCTTTAAAGCAGGTCCTGCTTACATTTCACACGGTGGCGAGGATGACGTCGTTCTTTCTGCTGGTATCGGTGTAGAGAAGCAACTATCTTCTGATTGGGCATTACGTGTTGAATACCAATACTTTGATGATTTCGACGACAACTACGTTCAAGACCTGAACTCGAACCTACTATCAGTTGGTGTTAGCTACAACTTCGGTACTGGCAACACAACAGCATCAGCGGCGGCTGCAACAGCTTCTGCAGTAGCAGTGACTCAAGCGCCATCTGAGCCAATCACAGAACCAGCAGTTGTTGTTGAAGAGAAGACAACCGTGGTTGTTACTAAAGCGCAAACTGAGAGCTTCTCTCAAGGTATGTTTGAGACAAACAGTACTGAACTGTCTACAGATGGTAAAATTGCATTAATGCCATTAGTTGAAGTACTTAAAGCTCACCCTCAATCATCAGTTGATGTTGTTGGTCACACCGACTCAACAGGTGCAGCTGAGTATAATCTAATGATCTCTAAGAAACGTGCTGCTGCTGTAGCCGCATACATCGAAGAGCAAGGCATTGAAGCAGACCGTATTACAGCGTCAGGTGAAGGCGAAGAGAATCCAATTGCATCAAACGCTACAGCTGAAGGTCGTGCTCAAAACCGTCGTGTTGACGCAACGATCCCTGGTTTTGAATACCAAGAAGAAGTCAAAGTTGAAGAAGTTATCGTAGAAGCTGCTGAATAATAGCACTCTACCTTAGTTAAAATAATAAGGGCGGAGCACTTTAAAGTGCTCCGCCCTTTTCTTTGTCTGGCTATGCCTAAAAACCGTAAGCGATAAGCCGTAAGCCGTAAGCCGTAAGCCGTAAGCCGTAAAGATTAGCCTACCGCCAAGCTGTACAATCAGAAGACTAGACGATTTCCCAACTATGAGTCATCTCTACGCCAGCACCCAACATTAGACATACAGAACAGTACTTTTCTAATGAATCCGCACACACCTTAGCGACCTGCTCAGGATCAAGGTTGTCACCAGACACTTCAAAGTGAATATTAATCACAGTAAAGATTTTCGGCGCTGTTTCACGACGTTTGGTTTCAAGCTTTGCATTGCAACCAGTGATGCTTTGACCCGCAGATTTCAAACCGTCCACTACATCAACAGAGCTACAGCCACCAGCAGCCATTAACACCATTTCCATCGGGCTTGGCGCAGTAGCACCGCCGCTTCCATCCATAACAATAGAATGGCCTGATTGAGATTGACCGAGGAATTTAAAGCCTTCGACCCATTTAACTTCTGCTTGCATGTTGTTCCTTAGATGTACGAAAACGTCATCATTATTTGGTATTTTATATCAATGCCTACACCCTACTACTGGCGGCATTTATGAGCAAGATTTTCTATTTGAGATATTTTTTTCATGAATAGTGTAATTTTTTCCATCTAAAACCTGTCTCTATTCGTACATTCAAAATCGAATGAGAAAAACGTCAAGATGAGGTATCTATGAATAAATTATCTAAAATATTGGTATCACTCGTGGTTACACTACCACTGATTTCGCTGTTTGTAAGCCAGACTGGCACTGCCAATACAATGGATAAAACGGCTAGTTCAGGTAAAACTGAAATCGCGACACTGGCTGGTGGTTGTTTTTGGTGTACAGAATCCGATCTAGAAAAACTGACAGGCGTGACCGACGTTATCTCTGGATACTCTGGTGGTGAACTGGAAAACCCAACCTACAAACAGGTCTCTTCGGGTAAGTCAGGTCACATCGAAGTGATCAACGTGACCTATAACCCTGATGTGGTTAGCTACGAACAGGTTCTTGACCAATTCTTCCGACACATCGACCCAACCGATGACAAAGGTTCTTTTGTAGACCGAGGCCGTCATTATCGACCGGCTATTTTCTATCATAACCAAGCACAAAAAGATGTTGCTCAGAACTTCATGATGGAGATCGACAAAGCTAATATCTTTGGTGCACCACTAAAAACAGAACTGATAAAATTTGAGAAGTTCTGGCCAGCAGAAGATTACCACCAAGATTATTACAAGAAGAGTAAGGTTCGTTATAACTACTACCGCTATGCTTCTGGCCGCGATCAGTACCTAGATAAGATCTTCGGTGATGATAGAAAGGACAACCCTAAAACACTACGTCAGATCATCGACAGTAAGAATGCGACAGCGAATGCTAAAACATACGTAAAACCGTCTGATGCAGAGATCAAAGCGAAGCTTACAGCACTTCAATACGATGTAACGCAAGAAGACGCTACTGAGCGCCCATTTGACAACAAATACTGGGATAACAAGCAAGAAGGTATTTACGTTGATATCGTAACTGGGGAGCCATTGTTCTCTTCAAAAGACAAATACAAGTCAGGCACAGGCTGGCCGAGCTTTACACAGCCAATCAGCGAGGCTTATGTCGTCACAACTACTGACTACAAACTGCTTTACCCAAGAACAGAGGTTCGCAGTAAGTTTGGTGATTCTCACTTGGGACATGTATTTAAAGATGGTCCAAAACCAACAGGCTTACGTTACTGCATGAACTCAGCCGCAATGCGCTTTATCCCAGCGGATAAATTAGCAGAAGAAGGCTATGAGGAATACGTTGAGATGTTTGAGGGCTAAGCATTCAGCATTTAACGAACAGCCTATAACAACAAAGCCAGCATATCGCTGGCTTTGTTTTTATTTACAGAGCTTTATTTATCAGCCCGTGAACCTAATTAACCAGTCAACACCGTGTCTTCTGGATATTTCAACAAGGAAGGTTCTGGGCGAGCTAGCATATAAGCCAAGGTCAGGGGGCCGATACGTCCAATCACCATAACAACAATCATGATGTATTTACCTGGCTCAGTCAGGTTCGCGGTTAAGCCAGCGGTTAAGCCAACCGTTGCAAAGGCTGAAATCACCTCAAACATGACTCGATCAAACGCTGCCTTTTCAGTAAGCATTAACAAAAACATCGCGGTGGTTAATAACGCCCCACTTACCACAATAATGGCCAATGACTTTGTTACCGCTTGCCAAGTCACAGTGCGCTTAAACATCACCACGTGCTTTTTCTGACGGAGGAAGGTCCACGTTGCGACAAAGGCTACTGCAAAGGTCGAAACCTTAATACCACCACCTGTTGAGGTAGAACCTGCACCAATCAACATCAGTACAATCATTACCAGCAACGCAGGCTGTGTGTACTGAGACAAATCCACACTATTAAAGCCAGCAGTACGAGCACTTGCCGACTGAAAAAATGCGGCTAGCCACTGTCCTTGAGTCGATAACCCTTCCATGGTTGCTGAGTTATTTCTTTCTAGCAGCCAGAACAATACCGTACCTACCAACAATAGAGTCGGAGTGGCGGTTAGCATAATCTTGGTGTGTAAATGAAGATGTCGAAAACCTTTACGCCAGTTACTCGATAGGTCGCCGACGACTGTGAAGCCTAGCCCACCGAAAATAAACAAGCCAGCTAAGGTGAAGATCACCAGCGGATCATCAACAAAACTCATCATACTGTCTGAAAACAGTGCAAAACCTGCGTTATTGAATGCAGATATCGCATGAAATAGAGCATAAAAACTGCCCGTTGACCATCCCATCTCAGGTACCCAGCGGAAGCAGAGCAATACAAAACCGATAAATTCAGCCACTAATGCAAAGATGATGATCTTCTTAACCAATTTACGAAGGTTAATCTTACGATCTTGGCCAAGCGCTTCTTTCGCGAGTGCTTGTTGTTTAAGGCTTAACCTAACACCGAACATGTAAAGCAGTACCGCAGATAGAGTCATCTGCCCTAACCCGCCGACTTGCATCAAGAACATCAGTAAGATTTTACCCGCCAAGGTGAAATGCTCACCGGTATCGACAACACCTAATCCTGTCACACTGATCGCCGAGGTTGCTGTAAACAGTGCATCCGTAAAACTTAGGCCTGTCACAGAGAATACAGGCATCGTCAACAATATTGCAGAGGGGATAAGTACGCCTAAGAAGCTCGTAAGGATAATCTTAGGTTCAGAGCCTTTACGTGGCTTTTTATCACTCTTAAGCGTGTAGAAAGTACCTTTTCGTTTTAACGAATTCATACTGTTACCTTATTGCCAATTACCAATTGCGTAGCTTTCTAGATAAGGTCTCTTTCGGCCCAGCGATGATCACCACATCCCCAATTTCTAAACTCACATCCAATTCTGGTGCTTTAGTGAGGTTCGGCCCTCGCTTGAAGCCAAGTACCTCAACACCATTTTCTTTACACAGCTTAAGATCGCCAAGTTTCTTACCCAACAGTTTAGAACCAATAACAATCTCCGTCATCGCTAAGCCACTGCCAAGGTCGATAAATTCGAGAACGCGTCTATCCAACATTTTACGCGCAACACGAATGCCCATATCTCGTTCAGGCATGATGATATGGTCAGCACCAATCTTAGAGAGAATCTTGCCGTGAAACTTATCGTTCGCCTTAACCCAGACTGCTTTTGCTCCAGATTCTTTCACCACCAAAGTCGTTAGAATGCTTGAGTTAACGTCAGAGCCTATCGACACCATCACCATATCGTAATCATCGAGTCTTAACTCTTTCACCGTCTCTTCGCTCGTGCAGTTCGCAACAATCGCTTGTGAAACAAAAGCCGCTGCTTCTTTCACTCGCTCTTCATCAATATCGACGGCCAGTACCTGTGCCCCTGAACTTTGTAGCTCTTTGCAAACAGACAGACCAAATCGCCCTAAACCGATAACTGCATATTGTTTGTCGCTCATTTGAAATCCTGTTTAGAAATTTTAATTACACGGGATAGCCAAACCTACATTAGTTTCTATCTCAAAAAAAGTTAGTTCTGCAAGAATAAGGTTATACTATTGTCATAATCGCTTGATTTATAAAGGTAGAGAACAACTCGAGTTTCTGCTAATTTCCAATTCATAATTTCTGCGGCAGCACACACAATGAATGAATTCATAACCCAAGTACAAACCTACATCAACCAGAGCCATAGTGATTGGGCAAACAGCGTCCTATGCATCACTATTGCGAGTTTTCTCGCTTGGGTAGCTTGGCGAATTATCCATAATCGCTTGGAAGTTCTGGTACAGAGAACCCACTTTCACTGGGATGACCTACTACTAGAGGCACTGAAAACCCCTGTCAGTACGTTACTTTGGTGTTGGCCAGCGACCGTATCTATCGGGTTGATTCTTCAAGATCAGTTTGGCAATGAAATCAACTGGTTAAAAACTCTCAAGCACATATTGATCATATGTACCTTCGTTTGGTTCACCTTACGAATGATCACCAATGCTGAAGCATACGTCTTAGAGCAAAAAAACAGGGATGAGACAACTGTACAGGCGATTGCAAAAGTAGCTCGTCTGTTCTTTATGGTCATGGGCGGCCTGACAATCATGCAAGCGTTTGGACTCAGCCTATCAGGCTTACTCACCTTTGGTGGTGTTGGTGGCTTGATCGTCGGTTTAGCGGCTAAGGACTTACTGTCGAATTTCTTCGGTGGCATGATGATTTACTTCGACCGCCCTTTTAAAGTCGGTGATTGGATACGTTCTCCCGATCGTCAAATCGAAGGCACTGTCGAACGCATTGGTTGGCGCATGACGATCATCCGCACTTTTGATAAGCGTCCTTTGTACGTGCCAAATTCGGTGTTCAGTAGTATTGTGGTAGAGAATCCATCGAGAATGTTGAATCGTAGAATCAATGAAACCTTTGGTCTTCGTTATCAAGATGCAGACAAATTGGCGCTCATTGTTGATGATGTAAGAACCATGCTCGAGACCCACCCAGATATTGATGCCAAACAGACGTTGATCGTTAACTTTGACAAATTTGGGCCATCAACGCTCAACTTCTTTATCTATACCTTCACAAAAACAGTCAACTGGATCAGGTACCACAAAGTGAAGCAAGACGTTCTGTTACAGGTTCTGGCGATTATTCATAAACACAATGCAGACATCGCGTTCCCAACACAGACACTCAAGATTGACCCTCAAGACTTTTCTAATGTTCAAGATCATAACAGCGTTCAAAGCCTAGGTGATAATCAGAATATTAGCGATCCCAAAGACATGTTGAACTCCCCTACGGAAGGTCATCGATAGTCATATCCTTCTTGGTTATCGATAAGTAATAAGCGTGAAGCGTGGTAATATGATGGCAGTATTCTAATGCACCTAATTACCACGCTATGATTTTACCTGTCATTCTAGCCGGCGGCTCCGGAAGTCGTCTCTGGCCACTGTCTCGCGAGCTTTACCCTAAGCAATTTCTCAATATTGCCGGCGACCAGTCAATGCTTCAGCACACACTTCAACGCCTGCAAGGCCTTGAAGAGCACTTGATGGATAGTAAATGCGATGCCCCATTCATTATCTGTAATGAAGAGCATCGCTTTATTGCCGCTGAACAAGCTCGATCAGCTAACATTCAACATAGTGGTATTCTGCTAGAGCCAGTCGGTAGAAATACAGCCCCAGCCATTGCGCTTGCCGCCCTAAAGGCTTTAAGTAAACCACCGCTTAATGAACAAAGCGCATCCGACCCTATCTTGTTAGTGCTGGCTGCTGATCATCACATCGCGAAAACCTCTGAATTCCAACAAGCGATTAGTCGTGGTGTTGATTATGCAAAACAAGGCAAGCTGGTGACATTCGGTATAACACCTAGCTCCCCAGAGACTGGCTATGGCTATATCAAGCAGGGAGAGCCTCTTTCCTCCAGTGCTCAAACTGATACTAATGGAACAGAGCAGCCAATCAATCACGCCTTCGCCATAGAATGCTTTGTAGAAAAGCCAGACACAGCAACAGCAGAAGAGTACATCCGCTCAGGACAATACTTATGGAACAGTGGCATGTTCATGTTTAAGGCATCACGCTATGTTGAAGAACTCGCCGAACACCACCCTGAGATAGTAGCGGCTTGTAAACTCGCTCTTGCAACGCAAAATACCGACCTCGACTTTATCCGTATAGACGCTGAAGCATTCAAAAGCAGTCCAAGTGATTCAATCGATTACGCCGTGATGGAAAAGACCTCGCACGCCGCGGTGATCCCGATGGATGTCGGCTGGAACGATATTGGCTCATGGTCCGCGATCTGGGATGTAAGCGAAAAAGATCAGCACAATAACGTCATTGAAGGTGATGTGTTAACCGTCGACTCTCAACACAACTACATCCATGCTGAAAATAAGCTGGTTGCGACGGTAGGTGTCGACAACCTGATTATTGTCGAAACCAAAGACGCTATATTGGTTGCAAATAAAGACAAGGTTCAGGGTGTTAAATCGATTGTCAGTCAACTAAATCAAGCGGGTCGCACAGAACATGTGCATCATCGTGAGGTGTTTAGACCTTGGGGTAAATACGATGTTATCGACCTAGGCAAGCGCGACAAAGTTAAACGTATCACCGTTAAACCCGGTCACAAGTTGTCGTTACAAATGCACCACCATAGAGCGGAACATTGGGTAGTCGTGGCGGGTACTGCGAAAGTGACCAACAATGAGAAAACCTATCTGGTTGAAGAAGATCAATCCACTTACATCCCTTTAGGTCATATTCACAGCCTAGAGAACCCAGGGGATCTCCCACTCGAGATGATTGAAGTACAAACAGGCAGTCATTTAAGTGAAGGCGACATCATTCGATATCAAGACAGTTATAGGCGAGACGTGCGCAAGCAACAAGTCCACTCATCAAAGCACAACCAAACGAAATAAAGCAGCGACAAATCGATGAAACCAACATTAGACCTAAACTGCTTTAAGAACAACGATATCCGCGGCGTCATTGGTAAACAAATCAATGAGCCACTCGCCTACCTGCTCGGTAAGGCATTTGGCGAATACGTCCTATCCGCTAAGCCTGAAACCTCACTCGATGGTTTGGCGCAGGTAGTGATTGGTCGTGATAACCGCAAAACCTCCCTGTCATTACAAGAAGCCATGACCAAAGGCTTAATCGAGTCAGGGATTACCGTCATTGATCTAGGTATGACTGGCACTGAAGAGGTCTACTTTGCGACTCGTTACCTAAAAGCGATTGGCGGAATACAAATCACAGCCAGCCACAACCCAATCAATTACAACGGCATGAAAATGGTCGGTGTAGACGCTAGCCCTATCAGTAAAAACAGTGGTTTAGATGAAATCAAACGACGCATTGAAGAACTTAATCAAGAGCTGAACTGCAATTTACCGTTCGTTCATGCACAACCAAGTAACTCTAGTAGATCGAACAGTATTCTTGCTCCGTACGTCGAGCACCTACTCTCGTACATAACCCCATCAAAGCTGTCACCGATGAAGATTGTGGTTAATGCTGGGAACGGTGTTGCAGGACATATCATTGATGCTTTAGATAATAAATTTAACGAACTCGGTGTCCCTATCACCTTCATCAAAGTTCATCATAACCCTGATGGAAACTTCCCAAATGGTATTCCAAACCCTTTGATTAGAGAGAACCAAGCAGCCACTCGAGATGCCGTTTTAGAGCATTCTGCCAACCTTGGAATTGCTTGGGATGGAGACTTCGACCGATGCTTTTTCTTTGATGAGCAAGGCAATTACATCGAGGGTTATTACATTGTAGGGTTGCTTGCTGAAGCATTCTTGGTCAAACAGCCTAACACGACTGTATTGCACGATATGCGCATGACCTGGAACACAATTGAAATCGCAAAAACGCATGGTGGAAAAGCGATTGGAATTAAAGCAGGACACGCACTGATCAAAGAGAAGATGCGTGAAACGAATGCCGTCTATGGGGGCGAAATGAGCGCACACCATTATTTTCGTGATTTTGGATATTGCGATTCAGGCATGATTCCTTGGCTATTGGTTATCGAGCTGATGTCGAAAACTCAACAATCTCTTCACCAATTAACGAGTACTAGTATAGATAGATTCCCCTCTTCCGGGGAGATCAATCGAAGAGTCTCAGACCCAGAGCAGGTCATGGCTTGCGTGTTATCGCACTACCAAGATCATGCCGTTGAGATCGATCACACAGACGGAATCAGCATGAATATGGGCTCATGGCGCTTCAACTTAAGAAAGTCCAATACCGAGCCATTAATACGCCTTAACGTTGAAACCAAACAAGATAAAGCTTTACTGTCACTTAAAGTCGACGAGTTACTGTCTTTTCTCATTTAAGAATACAGACACTTCCAGTTTTCAACTAAGATCCACAAAAAAGCCCTTATTAACTGTTGCTAACTAAGGGCTTTGAATTTTCAGTAGCTTAATCGCTGACTGTAATTAGTCTATTTGTTACGACGAGCTTCAACAGCGTCTGCCAGCTGGCGAAGTACTGTTTCAGTGTCTTCCCAACCAATACACGCATCAGTAACAGATTGGCCGTACGTTGCAGCTTTGCCCTCAACCAGGTCTTGGCGACCTTCAACAAGATGAGATTCAATCATCACACCAAAGATAGCTTTGTCGCCACCAGAAATTTGTGCGCTTACGTCATCAGATACGTTCATTTGACGCTTAAACTGCTTAGAGCTGTTTGCGTGGCTGAAATCGATCATCACTTTTTGTGGAAGACCAGAAGCTGCTAGCTCTTCTTTAATCTTACCAACGTGTTCTGCGCTGTAATTTGGCTCTTTGCCACCACGTAGGATGATATGACAATCAGGGTTACCTGCTGTTTCAACGATAGCTGAGTGACCGTACTTAGTTACTGATAAGAAGTGGTGAGAAGCGCTAGCAGAGCGAATAGCATCTGTTGCAATCTTGATGTTGCCATCAGTACCATTCTTAAATCCAACTGGGCAAGATAGGCCAGAAGCCAGTTCGCGGTGAACTTGAGATTCTGTAGTACGTGCGCCGATTGCACCCCAGCTGATTAGGTCAGCAACGTATTGAGGCGTGATCATGTCTAGGAATTCGCTTGCCGTTGGCATGCCCATGTCAGTTAGGTCCAGCAGTAGCTTACGTCCTAGACGAAGGCCATCATTTAGCTTGAACGTATCGTTCATGTACGGGTCATTTATTAGACCTTTCCAACCAACAGTTGTACGTGGTTTTTCAAAGTAAACACGCATTACGATTTCAAGGTTATCACCAAGTTCGTCGCGCAACACTTTCAAACGTTTACCGTACTCAAGAGCAGCTTCTGTGTCATGAATAGAACATGGGCCGACAATAACAAGCAAGCGATCATCGCTCTCTTCTAAAATATTGTGGATCGCTTTGCGGCTTTCAAAGGTTGTAGAAGAAGCAACTTCTGTCGCTGGAAACTTTTCTAAAACAGCAACAGGGGGTAATAACTCTTTTACTTTGTTAATTCTTACATCATCAGTCTGGAACATTGCTTACTTCTTCCTTTTTTCTATCCTTGAGCTGAATGTACGTTGTCTCACGTCACTTTCTATCAGCACTAATCTTCTTGTTCCCTGTAACTTAACTAGTAAAAACTCTAGTTTCAATCACTAATTAAAAATAAACGCAATTTTTTTTGTGTTTTATATTTAAAACACCCTGTATACAATTATTTACACACTATCGATTGCGTATTTTATAGCAAGGTAAGAAGAGCCATTCTTCAAGCTACATCATGCATGTAAAATTGTGTCGAACTCAAAAACAAAAAAGCTCACGTGATCAGCGTGAGCTTTTATTTAATTACATTCTTTTCAATGGCTTGACGACACTATCAAGCCCTTCAATTTTCAGAGCAAGGCACAGTTTCAATAAATCGCCGAGTTCACCAGACGGGAATCCCTTTTTATCAAACCACAGCAAATATTCTTCAGGTAAGTCAATCAGTGTACGACCCGCGTACTTTCCAAATGGCATCTGCATTCGAGCCAACTTAATCAGGTTCTCTTTCTCTAGCATTATTCGGTCTTTACTATGCGTCATCTATGTTGTGTAGAGTATCACCTAAACGTTCAACCCAATAGTTGATCGCGTCTTTGGCATCATCCAGCGAATCAATCATGGTTGAAAAATCTTTGTTACCCGCTTCACGGTCGATGGCTGCAAACAGTGGTGTGCCCTCTTGAGCATCACTGACCAATAACTCTACACTCGCACTCCCAACATTGGTGTGCTCACCAGTCGTGACCTTAGATATGGTTGACATCGCAAGGCCAAACGGCAGAACGCTGCTCGTTACAGCTAAGAGCGGATTGGGCGTTTCAACGTTACTCAGAGCGATACTCAAGCGGAGCGTTTTTCCTGTCGGTTCATCGACAATCGTTTTATGAGGCGATATTTTATCTTCCAAGCGCGCAACCATGTGCTCAGTGAGTTCCTGAATCTCTTCCTGATCCAACGAACCTTCTTCTGCTAAAACAAAAATTTGGTCGATCACTACAGAATCGTAGTCATCTAACTTGGATTTCAAACGCTGCGCGTCACGTAGCCCAACCCTTGCCCAAACCAAGTCGACGCCTCCGTCAGGCCCAGCCTGAAAATCTTCGTAGCTGGTAAATTTAGTAGCGGTTCTAATTGGGCCGCCTGCACAACCAAGCAAGAAAATGCTGGTTGCAACAAGCAAAAGGACTTTTAAAGGGTTCATAACGCACTTAGTCAAAATTAAGGAATCTAATTAAGTATGACATACCCTATGTGAAAAGGTTGTAGAAAAAGGGGGTTAAAAATCAGAGCTAACTCTAAAATTAATCATGTTGAACAGTGTGTGCGTACTCTACAATTACCTGATTTCCTTCAATATAAGCATTTTGGATCTCACCATCAACACTCATTCTACTTTTCAGGTAGACCACTTTAGGCCCCGATTCATTGACCTCTTTTAGCGAGGGGAATACATTCCTTGGTTCCAAATGAAGTAAACGACAAAAATGACTAATGAAAGACATGGTTAATGGCGTCTCCCCTCTTAGCACTCTTGAGAAATCAAGCTGGTTCATGCCTAGCTTTTTTGAAAACTCCATCTGCGTAATTCGCATTCTCGATTTTTGTGACATCCACGTTTGATACAACGCGTCTCTGTCTAGTTCTGTGAATTCCATACTGGCTCCTTTATATAATTCATACCAATCAATTGTCCGGTTTTTCATACATGGCGTGTCAGGGTTCGGTTAGTGGAAACCAAAGGTTTGGTTTTGATATGTGCACAATTGTTGTACAGAGCGAAGCGAAACAACCCAAAGTCATTCACTAAAACGATTAGATCAAATGCTTTCTTTATTTATATCAATAATTTATACGTTAACGAACTAAACATATAGCAAGTTAATTTGTATCAAGAATTAAAAGTTCGAGATTGGCATTCCACATTTCAATCGATTGATTCGCATTTATAAAACTGGTTGGCTACATTTCGATTGCTCAAACGCACTTCTGGCAAACTATTTGAAAGAATAGGACGCAAAGCCACCGGTCTGTCGACAAATATTCTGTCTATGATAGCGGGGCCGCCACTTAATAGAATTTAAGTGTAAATGCATGCCGGGGTGTTCTCTTTTTTGTCGGCCAAATACAGTAAGGACAAATAATGAAACAACTCCAAAAAAAATCACTCATCGCGCTATCGCTTCTTAGCGTAAGCGGTGCAAGCTTCGGTCACGGTTATGTCTCGGCATACAACAATGGCGTAGCTGAGAGCCGTGTTGCCCTATGTAAGTTCCCTGCGAGTGATACGCAAGAGAAAAACACCAACTGTGGTGGTATCCAATACGAACCACAAAGTGTAGAAGGCCCTGAAGGCTTCCCAGAAGTTGGCCCTGCTGATGGGAAAATCGCCAGTGCGCAATCTTCTTTAGCAGCAGCACTAGACGAACAAAAGGCAGACCGCTGGGTTAAACGCCCTATCAAGTCTGGTTCTCAATACTTCGAGTGGACATTCACAGCTAACCACAAGACTCGCGATTGGAAATATTACATTACTCAACCCGACTGGAATCCAAACCAGCCGTTGGCTCGCAGCTCTTTTGACTTAACGCCATTCTGTGTTGTTGAAGGCAATATGGAACAGCCACCGATGCAAGTCAGTCACTTGTGTAATGTGCCAGAGCGTGAAGGTTATCAAGTGATCCTTGCGGTATGGGATGTAGGTGACACTGCAGCGGCTTTCTACAACGTTATCGACGTGAAATTTGATGGTGACGGCCCTATCATTCCTGATTGGGATCAAGGTGGTCAAATCAACCCGACACAAGACCTGAATGTTGGTGACGCTGTTTATACGCGTGTATTCGACCAGTCTGGTGAGAACGCTTCATACAGCACTGAGCTTGTGATTGAAACTTCTGAACAAGGCAAAGCCAATAACTGGTCTTACGCGCTTGCTTCTAAGATCAACCAAGAGCAGACGCAAATCAAAGCAGGTCAATTGAATGACCAAGGCGATTTCGCACCCGTTTACGGCACGAATCCTGTTTATCTAAAAGCAGGCTCTGGCTTTAACAGTGTCGAAATCGGCTACAAGATTGATACTCCAGAACCCGAGCATGATCTTGAAGTCTCGGGCTTAGAATCAGAGTACATTATCGATGAGAGCCAACCTACTCAGCTTGATCTTACGTTAGCGGCAACAGGCGATATCCAAGCTGAGCTTACCGTGTACAACCATCACCGTGAAGCACTTGCATCTCAGAAATCGGATCTAACAGACGGACAAGTTGAAGATGTTCAACTGACTCTTTCTAAGTCTGAAGCTGGCCACCACATGCTTGTGGTTGTGACGAAAGATGACCAAGGTAACTTAGTGGATCAGAACACGCTTGATTTCCACCTAATGGACGAGCAAACACCGCCACCAGCAGGCGACTACGACTTCGTGTTCCCAGAAAGCATTGAGTCTTACACAGCAGGAACAAAGGTTCTAAGCAGCGATGGTGGCGTTTATCAGTGTAAAGAGTTCCCATACTCTGGCTACTGTGTTCAATGGGCTCCAACAGCAACTCAGTACGAACCAGGTGTCGGTTCACACTGGCAAAGTGCTTGGAACAAAGTGGACTAAGTACTCGCTAGATACTTACTTTGTATTGGGTGAGTTTTAGTCATCAACCAAACAAAAACGGATGCCCAAAGCATCCGTTTTCTTATTCTGTAACAGCTGAAGCATCAGTTATCAAAGTAGATAGTGGTCCGCCAACAGAGCGACAAACAAGATCATGAGATGATAGATGGAGAACTTAAAGGTCTTCATCGCCATATTAGGTTCATCACGATATTTAAGTACCCAAGCGTGATAAATAAAACCGCCGTTGAGAACCAAAGAAGCGCTCAAATATATCCAGCTGCTCATGCCAACCAATACAGGCAATATACACACGATGCTAAGCAAAAAGGTATACAGAAGAATAGACGTCTTGGTGTATTCGATTCCGTGAGTCACAGGCAACATGGGGATGTTCACTTTGGCATACTCATCACGACGATGAATTGCCAACGCCCAGAAATGAGGAGGCGTCCAAATAAAGATGATCATCACCAACAACCAAGCATTTGAATGCAGCTCGTTGGTGACTGCCGTCCAGCCCAATAACGGTGGCATTGCGCCAGCTATCCCTGCAATTACGATGTTCTGTGGCGTCGCTCGCTTCAAGTACATGGTATAGATGACCGCATAGCCCAATAAACTTGCAAAGGTTAGCCAAGCCGTGAGTTGATTGACCCACACCACTAACGTAGCGAACCCAAATAAGCCGATACCTGCTGCAAAGCTAAACACACGCACACTACTCAGCTCACCGGATGGTAAAGGGCGTCGATTTGTTCGAGTCATCTGGCCGTCGATCTTTTTATCGATCAAATGGTTAAACGCAGCCGCTGAACCTGCCATTAACCCTATCCCAATCATTCCGAACAGAGTTTGTTGCAAAGGCAATCCATTCGGCACGGCCAAACACATCCCAACCAATGCTGTCAGCAACATCAAAGCCACCACTTTAGGCTTAGTCAGCGTTAAATAAACTTTCCAAGTGGCTTTGTTTTTTTCAGCCTTTTCGTTACTTAAAGTTATGTCATTATTGGCTGTTATCTTATGAGTTAAGGCTGCGTCTTGAGCCACCACTTCATACTGTGTTGACGTTCTACTGACCATGATTACCTCCTTGTAATACACTGTTCTTCACCAAGCTCTCACTCGGTTTGCGTTGCCACACCACAAAATTGGTTACAACCATGCTGATGAGCAACATTGCTGCGACTAGGTTATGCAAAACCGCAACTGAGATTGGCAGGAGAAACCATACATTACTGATCCCAAGGCTGATTTGAGTAAACAACACTATTGCGACAATCATGCTCAGCTTTTGGTGAGGCACTTGGCCAAACTTCCATAACTGGTACACGACCATCAGCACCGTTAATGTCGCCACAATAGCCCCGAACCTGTGCATGACATGTATGGTAAGCCTCGCGGGATACTCCAACACACCAAACTCATAGTTATCGTGTCCGTGTTGAGCAAAATCGAACGCATTTTTGAAATCGAGGTAGCTCATCCAGTTACCTTCACAAATAGGCAATTGGGTACACACCAAAGCGGCATAGTTTGACGATGTCCAACCACCAAGCAGTATCTGCCCAACCACAATGAGTAACCCAAACAACGCCCAAAATTTAAGTGTTGGAGAATAAGAAGCCTCGCCAAAACGGCTTTGGAATTGAGACAAACGGCAGTAGAGCAGACACAACAGTGACAGCAACGTGAAACCCCCCATCAAATGCGCCATAACCACAACGGGCATCAACTTAAGAGTCACCGTCCACATTCCAAGCAAAGCCTGAAAAATCACAGTGGCAGAGATAAGTAATGGAAGACCAACTGGTGTGATGTTCTTTTTAATACACCAAGCTACAACGACAAAGATAAGCAACCCTAATGTTCCTGCAAAGTAGCGATGGATCATCTCTATCCACGCTTTGTCTGCTTCAAGAGCTCGCTCTGGAAATTGCAGATTGGCTTGACTCACCGCTTGGGCATCAGACGGAACGGTGATCTTACCGTAACAACCCGGCCAGTCAGGACAGCCAAGGCCAGCATCAGACAGGCGTGTATAAGCTCCGAGAACAATCACGGTAAGGGTTAACAAGATAGTTAATCTCATCACAAGCATCAGTAAATCAGGGGCTTTATTCTGCATCACTTATCTCCCTATACTTATTCCCTTTCGCTGCTTAAGCTCAAGCATTTTCGCCATCAACTACCCAACTCGTGACAGCTTAAGTAGCTTTCTTAAATCATGAATCATACCTTTGGATTGCCCGACTAACTGCGACGGTTCCGACACGCTTTTGTACTCCATAACCAACTGTCCTAGCGGGTCAATAATGACAATGGAAGCCGGCGAAAACTCGGTGCTTAACTGATCACCACCAGCTAACAAAGATAAATCAGGCTTGTTGAGCGAACCCGACAACGAGTTACCTTCTGAGACGAAAACAACGGCGGTCACTCGCTCTTTGTTTTTCCCTAACGCTAAGTAGCTTTGATTCAAATAATGAAGCTGTTGTTCACACAAGCTTTCGCACTCCATCGGTGCGATATACCCCACAACCCAACCCTCTCCTGCCATGGGTACCGTTACGCCAAAATCCGCTAGTGTAATTCTTGGTTCTACCAATTCGCCTGAGTTAGTGACACCTGACGTATACCAATTCTGATCCAACACAGTTTTGGCGATAATGGCTGGCAAAGCGAAAATTAAAACGAGTCCGATTAATACCAAGCGTCCTTTAGTACGACGGCTTCTGAGCTCAGCCATGTTTGCCTCGGTAATTTCCCTGTTCACTTGTGCTTGAGATTTATCCATCCTTATTCCTCGTGATAGGTGTTGCTTTTAGGTACCGATAGCTAATCAACAACATCAAAAACAAAAGTACCGCAGCCATAACAAACCATTGAAATGAGTAACCAAAATGCTTCTCAGACCTCATCGCCGTTGGACGCCATAACATTTCATAGGGCCATGAATCTAAACTCTGAGGTTGGAAGACAAAGGGCAGCACTTCTTGTCCTGTATACTGTGATAAAGCTGCTATGTTTAGGTTTTGGATTCTATTCGGTGTCGTATTTTCTAAACCCAACTCATGACTTAAAGGATTAATTGAGCGTGTATACAAGCGCCCTGACATTTTGGTTGGTACAGTGATACTTCCTAATTGCGGTAGTTCTCTTCTGTCATTACTTGCCGGAACAAACCCAAGATCGATCAACAACTGTTTTTCAGCCACTAAGGACTGGTTTCCATCTTCAAAGCGAACCTCACCCAACATGTAAATCACATACCCTACCGTTCCTTGGCTTATCTGGTTGTCTAACAAGACCACCAAACCACTTGGTGTTTCCAATTCAACATCAACCTTCAAACCATTTAAAAACTGCTGTTCAGGTGTACCTTGGGCTTGTGTACGCGAGCCCTTCCATTCAGAGATAACCGTGTCCAATGACCTAAACGATTGCTGCGCTCTTTCTGATAGTTGCTGTTCATAACGTAATTTCTCGTTACCACGATCGAGTTGCCATAAACCTAACTTGATTAAAGCGCCGACTGAAACCACAGTTAAAACAACCGCTATCCAAAAACCTTTACTGCGGAACTTGTGTTCATCATCAATCAATCGGTTTGGAGTTATCACTATGGCGTCATCTACCTTTGTTCTGTTATTTAAAGTCGTATTGGTCGCTTTGCTGTTTTTTATCGCTTTCAATTTGATGAAAGGTCTAATCCAAATCGCCTCAGGCAAACACAATGGAAAAAGGCTCAGTCACTTCTTGGGGCGTCGTGTCATGTGGTCAGCCGTTGTCGTGCTACTTTTATTACTTGCTTTGGGATCAGGAGTGATAACTCCTAACCCTCGCCCCTATTAATCCCCGATAGGCTCAGCAGTTAAAGCACATAGACAAATACAAACAGGCCTAACCAAACCACATCAACAAAGTGCCAATACCAACTGCCCGCTTGGAACGCAAAGTGGTCTTTCGGAGTGAAGTGGTCTTTCGCAACCCTTGCCAGCAACACAATCAAAAAGATCGTCCCTAAACAGACATGTAAGCCATGAAACCCAGTAAGCAAAAAGAAGGTATTACCGTAGATGCCAGACTGAAGTGTCAGCCCCATCTCTTGATAAGCGTGAAGATACTCTTCAACTTGGAAGAACAGGAAGAAGCCAGCCAGAACAATGGTTATCTCCAACCACACGATCAAAGCCATACGCTTATTTTGTTCAAGACTGATATGTGCCATGTGCAGCGTCACAGAGGAAAGCAGCAGAATAATGGTGTTCTTAAGCGGGATACCTTGCCAAGGCATGGCTTGTGTCGTTACGCCATCAGGGGTCGTCGTTAGTGGCCAAATTGATTGGAACATCGGCCACAATACTTCATGGGTCATTTCATTATTGCCCGCACCACCAATCCAAGGCACAGAAATCATTCGAGCATAGAAAAGCGCGCCAAAGAAAGCGCCAAAGAACATGATTTCGGAAAAGATGAACCAACTCATTCCTTGTCTAAAAGAACGAGAAATCTGCTCAGAATAGAGACCACTCAATGATTCTGTGATCACATTGCTAAACCAACCTGCTAGCATGTAAAGCAGCACAGCAAACCCGACTAACAACACCGCTTTGCCAAACACACCACCTGCGGCGTCGGTACCCATGTTTTGCACCGTCAAGCCAGCGCCAACCGCAACCAAAAACAGTGCTACAGCACCCACCAATGGCCAGTGACTTTGATATGGAACGAAATACACTTCCTTTTTAGAACTCATCGCTCAACTCCTTATGTTGATACTGGTTCTGTAAATTCCTAGTTACTTGCGAGTACGTTAGGCTCAGATTTATTGGCCGCAGCACCCACCTCATTCGTGATATTGAATAATGTGTAAGAGAGCGTCAGCGTATGTATCGATTCTGGAATATCTGGCTCAATGTAAAATATCAAACCCATTTCTGCGCTCTTGTGCCCGTCCAATGGCTGCTGATTAAAGCAAAAGCATTCCATCTTATTGAAGTAGGTTGCCCCCATACCTGGAGAAACCGACGGTACGGCTTGGCCAACCAATGAGGCTCCAGAAAGGTTTTTGGCAATGTAGTTAGTTTGAACCACCTCACCAGGATGAACCTCTAACACTCGAACTTCAGGCGAAAACTGCCATGGCATATCTGGCTTGATGTGGGACATGAATTCGACTCGAACCGTACGAGAGTAGTCTGGCTGCATTCCCTGAGGTTGCACCGCTGAAACAGTATTAGTTTTGCCATTGATGCCTAAGGCCTCACACATGACATCGTAGAGCGGCACCAAAGCGAAACCGAAGCAAAACATCGCAACCACGCTCAACACCAAGTAGCCCGTCAGCTTTTTGGTCGATCGCTTATTAGACAGGCGCTTAGGTTGTTTTTTATCTTGATTGGGATCGCTTTGCTTATCACTCATGGTTCTGCCCTCTAATCCACTTTCGGCGGATGGGTAAAGGTGTGGTGAGGCGCAGGGCTTGGTACTGTCCATTCAAGACCTTCAGCTCTATCCCAAGGCTTACTTGGCGCAGGCTCTCCCCCTCTTACGCACTTAATCGCTAGCCATAAGAAAATTAGCTGAGACAACCCAAACGCAAAACCACCAATCGACACGACTTGGTTAACGTCAGCAAACTGAATCGCATAATCAGGAATACGACGCGGCATACCCGCTAACCCTAAAAAGTGCATCGGGAAAAACAGTACATTAACTGAAATCACCGACGTCCAGAAATGCCACAGGCTGAGCTTGTGGTCGTACATATGTCCGGTCCACTTAGGCAGCCAATAATAGGCGGCAGCCATAATCGAGAACACGGCACCGGTTACCAGAACATAATGGAAGTGAGCCACAACAAAATAAGTATCGTGATATTGGAAATCAGCAGGCACTATTGCCAACATCAATCCAGATAACCCACCAATCGTAAACAGAACTATAAATGCGATAGCAAACAGCATTGGAGTTTCAAAAGTCAAAGCCCCCCGCCACATGGTCGCCACCCAGTTGAAGACTTTCACACCGGTCGGCACCGCAATCAGCATGGTGCAATACATGAAAAACAACTCGGCAAATACTGGCATACCCGTGGTGAACATGTGGTGCGCCCAAACCAAGAATGACAACAGTGCGATACTACAGGTCGCGTACACCATCGAGTGATAACCAAACAGACGCTTACCACTGAATGCAGGAATGATCGCCGAGACAATACCAAAAGACGGCAAGATCATGATGTACACTTCGGGGTGCCCAAAGAACCAGAATATGTGCTGGAACATCACCGGGTCCCCACCACCTGCGGCATCAAAGAAGCTCGTCCCAAAGTATTTGTCGGTCAGCACCATAGTCACCGCACCCGCGAGCACGGGCATCACGGCTATCAGTAAGAAAGCGGTAATTAACCATGTCCATACGAACATCGGCAGCTTGAACCAAGTCATACCCGGCGCGCGCATGTTCACTATGGTTACGATCACGTTAATCGCCCCCATGATCGAACTGATCCCCATAATATGAACTGAGAATACGAATAGCGCGGTACTGTCTGGACCATAAGTTGTCGAGAGTGGCGCGTAGAAGGTCCAACCAAAACTTGGGCCGCCCCCCTCAGTAAACAAAGATCCGATCAAGATTAGAAAAGCAAAAGGCAGAATCCAGAAACTGAGGTTGTTCATTCTCGGCAGCGCCATATCTGGAGCTCCGATCATCATCGGGATCATCCAGTTAGCCAAGCCCGTAAATGCTGGCATCACGGCACCGAATACCATGATTAAACCATGGACTGTAGTCATCTGATTGAAGAAATCTGGCTCAACGAGTTGCAAACCCGGTTGGAACAGCTCCGCACGGATCACCATCGCCATTGCGCCGCCCGTTAAGAACATTGCAAAGCTGAACCACAAATAAAGTGTACCAATGTCTTTATGATTGGTTGAATACAGCCAACGAGCCCAGCCTTTAGGTGCCGCATGTGAATCGTGATCATCAACAGGCAAATCATTATTGCCCAAGGTGCCTTCCGCAGAATGGCTCAGTACTTGATCTTCTGCTGGAGCCGATTTCACCGGCTTATTGATTGGTGAACTCATAACTGATCCTTAGCATCATTTTGTGCATCATCCGTTGAGCTTTCAGAACTGCCTTCTTGCTTCGCCTTATAAGCGTTGATATCTGAGGCCTGAACAATATCGCCGGTATCATTACCCCAAGCGTTTCGTTGATAAGTTACTACCGCTGCGATCTCTTTCTCAGTTAACTGATTATCGAACGCTTGCATCGCCGTACCGCCACGACCATAAACAATGGTGTCGATATGAACATCCACATCACCAAGGGCAATAGGACTTCCTTTGATGGCAGGGAATGCTCCGGGAATGCCCTCACCGTTTGCTTGGTGACAAACCGCACATCGAGTTTTGTAAACCTCTTCACCGATGGTATTCAACTCCGCCAAGGAAAGTGACGCATCTAATGCATCTTTCGCGGCTTGTTGTTCAGCTATCGCTAACTCTTTCTGTTCTGCTAGCCATGCGTCAAACTCGTCTTCTGCCATGGCATGTACCACTATCGGCATGAAACCATGAGCGCGGCCACACAACTCTGCACACTGCCCGCGGTAGACACCGGGCTCATCTATCTTTGTCCAAGCCTCGTTAATAAAACCCGGAATGGTATCTTTCTTAACGGCGAATGCTGGCACCCACCATGAGTGAATCACATCGTCGGAAGTCATCAAGAAACGGACTTTACGATCAACAGGCAGTACAAGTGGCTTATCAACTTCTAGCAAGTAATGCGCGCCTTTCACTTCGAGGCCTTCAATCTCTTTGTCACTGGTCGCTAGAAGGCTGAAAAATTCGACGTCTTCACCAAAATAGCTGTAATGCCATTTCCATTGTGAACCAGTGATTTTAACGGTCAGATCTGATTGGGAGGTATCTTCCATCGCGATCAAGGTTTTGGTGGCAGGTATCGCCATAGCGATGAGGATGATGATAGGGATGATGGTCCAAAGAATTTCGACTTTCGTGCTTTCATGAAAATGGGCAGCAACTGCGCCCTTCGATTTCCTGTGCCTCAAAATCGAATAAAACATCACACCAAAAACAACAAAGGCAATCGCACAACAGATGTAGAAGATCAGCATATGAAGTTCATACACCTTACCACTGATCTCAGTGACGCCTTGAGTCATGTTGTAATCACTGCTTGCGTGCACTAAAGGCGATACTAAAAGCACAACAAAACTCTTCAAAAGCCACGCTAGCCTAACCAGTAATCTCTTCAAAAGATCTCTCCTTATCCTTCCTAATTGGATACTTGCGACCTAAATGTCGTTGCGAGCTGGACAACATTCATTGTTATTCCGGCTACACATGAAAAGGCTGAATCTCAATCTACAACTCACATGGAACTAGCCTGTGAACGGGCTACTGACCTCATATAACCTAAGAAGTAATACGGTTCAAAAGCGTTGGAGGTTTCCATGAAAGATTCAAAAACGGCGAATTTGTTAAATTTTGTTATATTTATGTAAAAGGCTAGTTAGTGATATCCAATTATTCAAGGTAAGTTTACTTACTAAACAGTCAATTATTTGAAGTGGCTTAATCTACGTGCCCTCTTGCCGTTGGAATTTATTTTATATCGAGTTTTACGATTGCTTTCATGGAAATGAGAATTAATATCACTTAAATTAAATCAACGGTAAGTCATACAGACATTAATAGGTTTAGTGATTATGCAAGATGCAATGAATTGGTTAGCGAGAGACCCAGATCCAAGAACTCGTGAAGAACTTCAACACCTCATCGATGAGGGAATGCACGACGAACTTGAAGACCGCTTTACTCAACGATTAGAGTTCGGAACGGCAGGACTTAGAGGCAAAGTTGGATGCGGCCCAAATCGAATGAACCGTTTAGTCATACAGGAAACAGCAACCGGGCTCGGCCACTACTTAATCGAACATGTCGCTAATGCGACCATTCGCGGTGTGGTCGTCGGTTATGACGGCCGTTTAGATTCAAAGCAGTTCGCGATTGATACCGCTTCCGTACTCACGGCTTTAGGCATTAAGGTTTATCTAACCTCGAACGTCGCGGCGACCCCTATCGTTGCCTTTGGTATTGAGCACTTCAACGCCGCAGCTGCCGTTGTGGTGACGGCCAGCCACAACCCACCGGAATACAATGGTTTCAAAGTGTACTGGGAGAATGGCGCTCAAATCATTCCTCCTCACGATGCGGGTATTGCCGCTGAAATCGATATCGCATCGACCAAGCCGCTCCCTTTAATGAGCCTAAGTGACGCTGAGACGCAAGGTAAGTTGGTGTGGTTAACTGAAGGCTATTATCAAACGTACCGCGCTGCGATCAATCAGAGCCCATACGTGAGTGACGAGATCGAATCGGCGAACACCACCATCACCTATACCGCAATGCATGGTGTCGGCGCACAAATGGCCGAGGATCTACTTCACGATTCTGGTTTCCATAAGGTGTTCAGCGTCGCCGAGCAAAGAGAGCCCGATGGTAACTTCCCGACCGTCAACTTCCCGAATCCGGAAGAAAAAGGCGCGATGGATCTGGTGGTTAACTTAGCAAAAAGTGTCGATGCCGACATTGCTTGTGCCAACGATCCAGATGCAGACCGATTTGCGGTTGCAGTGAGAACAGATGATGGCTCATACAAAATGCTAACAGGTGACCAAGTCGGCGTGCTATTCGCTCATTATCTACTCTCAAAGCCACATACCAAAAACCAATTAGTTGGTAACAGTATCGTATCTTCAACATTGCTTGAAAAAGTAGCTCAATCCCACGGGGCGACTTATTTCCAAACGCTGACAGGTTTTAAATGGTTAGCGAATATTGGCATGCAATTGGAAGATGATCAGAACGAGTTCTTGTTTGCCTATGAAGAAGCGCTAGGCTACACAATTGGTACTCAAGTACGGGACAAGGATGGGCTGTCTGCCATCGTTGTTTTCGCTCAACTGGTTGAAGAGCTCAAATCTCAAGGTCGAACGGTCTGGGATCTTCTTGCTCAGATATCGTTGGAACATGGGGTTCATACCAACGCTCAGCGAAGTATTGCACTAGACCCAGATTCACCATCGATTGGTTCTAAGCTCCGCTCGGCACAGCCTAAAGCAATCAACGGTGTCGCTATCTCTGTAATTGAAGATTTGCAGTCTTCTTTACGCTTCGTCATTGGAGGCAATACTGAAGCCATTAACCTGCCTGCAAGTGACGTACTCATCTATCACCTCGAGGATGGTTCACGCATTATCGTAAGACCTTCCGGTACTGAGCCAAAAGTTAAGATCTACTATGAGACGGTGACAAAATTTGAAGGGACAGAAACCTACGAAGACACTCGCCTGCGCGGTGAGAAGTACATGGAGAAACTGATTGAACAACACCAACAAGAGTTGAATTCATAGCGATTTAGCGCGTTCAACATGTAACGGTTAAATATAAAAAATGGACGCTCGTAGCGTCCATTTTTGTCTCAGCGGCTAACCACGAGAAGATGTCTGATTTGATTCGTCTACGAAGTAAAGAAAGAAGACAACATCCAGATAGCTAACACGATGAAAACTCCGCCCATGACTTTCTGTTGATAGGTACGAAACTTCGCGTTTTCTACGAGAGATTTACCAATCGTACCCACTAACGCCACCAGCAAAAAGTTAAACGTTAAGCCGAGAACATTCAGTAATAAACCCAGAACAAGCATCTGCTGACCGGAAGTCGCTTCAATATTCGTCGACACAAACTGAGGCAGAAACATCACAAAGAAAACCAACGCTTTAGGATTAAGCAGGTTACTGATTAGCGCTCTTTGATAGTAGGCTTTTGCTGCAAAGTTATCGCTTAACTCAGGCGCGTTACCCTGCTCTGTTCGCAGGCAGTCCCATCCCATCTTCAACAAGTACGCGCCGCCTAACAAATGTAGAGCTTTAAGCGCTATTGGGCTCATTGCGATCAACGCTGATACACCCATAGCCGCTAATACTGTCAGAATGATTCCAGAAGTCGCATTACCTAGGCTTGCAAACACGCCGACCTTACGGCCATAGCTCATGCTTGAACTCGCAATCAGTAACATATCAGGGCCAGGTAAAAGGAGAAGTGCAACAACGGCAGTCAGGTAAACAGGTAGGATGGTTAAATCGATCATGGGTTTCAGTATTGATAAAAACGGAGGCGGATTTTATATCAATTACCAACACCCTTCCAGATGCAATTGGTTGTAGGATGGTAAAATATTCGAATTAAATACCATCAAAGAACAATAAAGCAAATTTATTAACCAAATAGAAAAGACTACTTAACTTGCTACCCACTCGATCTCAATCAATGTCGTATCGCCACACTTTAGGCGACCAAGGAAAATATCACCTCGATGCACTTCACCAACACCTTTTGGGGTACCTGTCATTACAACATCGCCATCAAGCAAAGTCGTGTAAGAAGAGAGCTCTTCTAGGATAGTTTGTGGAGAATACAGCATCTGCTCAACGTGACCCTTTTGAACGCGGACACAGTTAATAAATAATTCTAGGTTTAAGTCAGAGAGATCAAAATTATCAACGGGAGCAAAGCGACTAAAGACAGCGGAACCATCAAAGGCTTTGGCACGCTCCCAAGGTAAGCCTTTCGCTTTTAAGCTACTTTGCAACTCACGCTTGGTGAGGTCTAACCCTAAGCCCACGGCTGAGTATTGGCCATTTTCAACGATAAAGCAGATTTCAGCTTCATAGTGCAGTGCTTCTTGATGAAACGAAGAAAGAGAGGAAGTCACGCTGGTGCTTGGCTTATTGAAAACCACCATAGAGTCAGGGATCGCATTGTTAAGTTCTTCAATGTGATCGACATAGTTACGCCCAACACACAGTACTTTTGTTGGGGTTGCTGTTCGTTTCGAATTCATCAATTGTTTCTGATCTACAACGCTGCTCATAGTTTATCCCTGAACTATTTTTAGAGAGCAGAGTTTAGCGCATCATAAAATGAGAGTCTTCGACAAGATGATTACCGATCTCTAAATTCTGATCTTGAGCTCAATTCATTGATTTGAATACTTTTAGGTAAATATCGGTGTATATCTCGACCTACCCTCCAGAAATAGAGTCATCGGCTTACATCAATTAGAGAAAATGAAACTAAAGTAGGCAGTTAAATTTGAAGAGCATTAAAACGAAAGAAGCCCTCTCAAACCAAAAGGCTTGAGAGGGCTTAGCATGGTGTCTAGGACAGTATCCTAAAAGGTAAACTTAAGAAGTAAACACTATGCTAAATAAGTCTGCGACTTATAGGTAGTAACGAGCACCAAGAGTCCACTTGTCGTCAGACTTGTAACCAGTTTCGTCGTTTAGATCGAATTGGTAACCAGTGTAGCCAACAAAGTTGCTAGTGAAGTTGTATTCAGCTTGTAGAGCTAACTCTTCACGAGCTGTAGTAGTTGTTCCACCTTTAAGAACTTCGCCTTCAACAACTTCGTAGTTCACACTTAGGTTCAAGCTGTTCGCAAGTGCGTAAGCTGCTAGTAGTTCGTAAGCATTGCTCTCTTCAAGAGTTGTACCACTTACAAGACCAGCGTTCATATTCTCATTAAAGCCGTAGATACCAGCTAGGTATAAACCAGAACCGTATGAACCGTATGCTGCAGATACTAGGTGAGATTCAGCAGTCTTAGAGACACCGCCTTCAGTGAAGTCGCCAGTGTTAAATGCATAGCCTAGTTTAACACCTGCAATAGAGTAACCAAGCGTTGCTTGAACACGATCACCGTAAGATGCAGTTGAACGCGTTGTAATAACTAAACCGTTGTTACCAACCGTTTCTGTTTCAGTAGTAACATCGTTATCACCCTGCCAACCTAGACCAAAACTAAATTCACCAGCTTCACCAAAATCAAAAGCATTGCGGTAGCTTACCATTTTGTCTGCACGACCAGTACCAAGTGCACCGTGGTTGTCGTATAGGAAGTCATTCGCAAAAGCAATGGGCATATCTGTTGCTGCAGCTACATCGTAGTATGGAGACCACTGTGTACCAGCAACTACACGACCAAGCTCTTCATGAGTCAAACCAACGTAACCAAGACGTGTTGTAAATGTGTCATCACCACCATCTAGGTAGTTAAGTGCCCATTCGCCTTTAGCGTCAGCAGTAAAGCCGTTACCCAGATCTTGAGTAGCGTTAAAGTTGATACGTGGAGAGTTTGTACCTACTGATGCATCGTCTTTTTCAGAACCGTTCACGTTTACTGAAACGTGGCCGCCTACAGAAAACGCTGTGCCGTCTTCGTTGTAAAGTTCTACAGCAACTGCCTGTGTACCAAATACTGCACCAGAAATTGCTAGCGCTAAAAGTTTCTTATTCATTGTCATATCCATTATGTAACTGGGTGAGTTATTCACTAACAACCTCGTGCTTACGGAGAAGTTGTTACCTGCATTTAACAAGTAGGCAAACACTAATATACGAATGACAAAAAAGTTGCATTAAAATATATAAAATAAAAAAAATCGCACTATTAAAAAACAAAAATACCTTTTAAAACAGCTGATTAACACGACAATTACTGGGATCTCCTTTCATTCTTTGAGATAAATACTTTGATTATTTTTGATTTTATAATCACTAAAAAAGCATTAAAAATCTAAACCCAAGGTAACTCATCAGACCATCGAGAGGCTCGCCTTTGCCTTTGAAACATTTTGTAACACGTAGAGCTCAGCTGAAATATTTAGCTTTGTGAAACAAATCCCAATATGAGCTAGGAAAAATCGTTCAATAGAAAGTTCATTAGAGAAAAACAAAAAAAGGGCAACCAATCAGCGACTGGTTGCCCTTCATAACTCATCATTGAACTCTTATTTGAAGCAAACCTCAGCCCAACGAGCTAAACCTGCAGTTACTGAACCGAAGTAATTACCACTCACAATCGGTACATTCGGCACAGCTTGTTGTACGGCTTCACGAAGTATCGGTGAACGAGCGGAACCACCCGTCATGTAGATTACGTCTGGCTTTTTCTGGCCTTGTTGAATCGCTTCTTTAACCAACTCAATCATCTTAGACTTTGGTGTTTCAATCGCTTCAACCATCTGTTCGACTGAGATATCTACCTCGACCAGTTCAGAGGCAACATTAATCGCAGCACGATATTGAGGGGATTCTGCCAGCGCAATCTTGGCCTCTTCCGCTCTACGCACAATACCGTAACCCAAAGTGTCGTGATAAACCTTCATCAAACGTTCTAGCTTTTGAGGCTCTGACGCTTCTTTACGAAGTAATTTTAATGCCGCTAGGTTTTCTCTTGAATAGAAGTTCTTTTGAGCTTCAACATTATTAATCGCAATTGGGTTCCAGAATTGAGTCAGTGGCATATCAATACCCGAAATGCCTTTGCTGCCCATACCAAAAGGTGACATCAGTTGTTTGAATGCAAGATAGATATCGAGGTCATTCCCCCCTACCCTTTGCCCACTGTGTGCCAACAAGCTCTGGGTACGATCCGCTTTACCAGACCACGTTGGTCCCATTTCTAATAATGAGCAATCGGTGGTACCACCGCCAATATCAACAACCAATACTGTTTGGTTTTCAGTTAATGTGCTTTCGTAATCAAGGCCTGCGGCTACGGGCTCAAATTGAAAAGCGATATCAAGGAAACCGGCACGCTTAGCTGCGCGAGACAGTATGTCTTCAGCTTGTCTGTTCGCCTCTTCACCACCTCGACCGTGGAAGTTAATTGGTCGGCCGATAACAGCTTGCTTGATCTGCTCTTGAGTCGTGAGTTCGGCTTGATTCTTGATATTTGCCATCATGGCGCACACTAAATCTTCGAAAAAGCTCACCTGCACATCATGCAGTCCACTCGCGCCAAGGAAAGATTTAGGGGACTTAACATAATAAACATCGCGAGGGTCTTCTAAATATAAGTCCAACGCAGCCTGACCAAATGCCATGTCTTCTGGCACTAAGTCGATACTCTCTTCTCTGTTCAGCGCAATCGCACGTCGTAGTACTTGCTCACCGATCGCATCACTCGGCTTGATATTCAAGTGGCGGAATAGATGTTCAGAAACACTCTCACGAGTAGGCGCAAACACGGTTGAGGGAATATAGTGGTTGTTACCTTCTAGCGGTAACAGGCTTGGCTCTCCATTAACCATCGCCGCGACAGAACAGTTCGCTGTTCCATAATCAAATCCAATAAACATAATATCCCCCCACTCAACAAAAGGGGCGAGATGCTACATGAAAAGCCTAAAAATTACGAGGTCATTTCTAAATTTAACTGAGTAATTTCTTAGCTTAACGGCTCTTCAAGAAGAAACAAATATGCTACATTTCAGCCCAAATGAATCACAGGTTAGAGAAATGAAAACACCTTGCCGAGCGGCTTGTAAAAATAATGGCGGAATGTGCAGTGGCTGCTTTCGAACAATGGATGAAATTATAGGTTGGAAAGGCTTATCTGAAGAAGAGCAAACGTCGGTTATGGATAATCTTAGTGGCGCGAGTTCGACTCACCAATGTCCACAGTGTAATGAGCCAGCTCAATGCGATATCAGTGCGGGCAAAGAGACGTGTTGGTGTTTTGAGTTAGAAAAACGAGATACTAGCGATATTCCAAAGGCTGGAGTTTGTATGTGTCGTAAGTGCTTGTCTGCCCTGCCCGTTCAGTAGTTTAGAGCCCATTTAGTAAGTTACTGGATAGCAAGTTACTAGCCAGTTCAACATAGACAAAAAAAGCGAGAGGTTGTTTTCTCGCTTCAAAATACTGAGATTAAATTTCGACCTAATCGTTACCTGGTTAGTGTCTACTTCACTTTTGCAACCAGCGCAGGCTGAGAAAACTGGATACCATTCCAGCCATGAACCATAAAGTTACGAATATTTTGATGGTCGCTGTTCTCAGGAAAACCTAGCACGTCGTTACGATAAAATTGACCAAAACAAGCAAGTGTTTGCTCTGCTGATAGGCCTTGCTCTAAACCAAAAGCAAAAATCTTACACGAACCATTATTCTGCCCTGCAGCGTTCACTACCTCACCATTGCGAAATTCGCGCTCAGAAAAATCATAGTGAGCTTCGATCACTTGCATTGTATCTTCAAATTGCACGGCCTCTGGGGTTTCAGCCAGAGTATTCAATAAGGTTTCCAGTTCCATTTACTATTTCTCCATCAAGTATATATCTGTCAGCAGTGTATCTTGTTTTACGACAAGAGTAAGCCGTTGTTTACTTGAGATAGCGATTCACTTTTTTGTTGTACGCTGCTAATTACTTCAATGAAACTAATGACATAGTTTTATCAGGGCGTTATATTATTTTATCAAACGATTAACATTGTTCAGTAACGAATATGCATAAAGATAAAAACTTAGAACTGTTCAGATACCTAAAGCCAGGTACAAAAACAGCAGGTGTATTGGAATTTGGCCCAGACGACTCAATCCAGATCAGTACACTTTATATCGGACACAAAGAAGATCAGTACCTCATCCTAGAGCTTACGCAAAAAGCGACAGAAGCACTGACGCTGAGAAAGCTCACAAACGTTGATATTATTGTTCGTGCGATTACCGACACCGAACTTGGGCACATTGTCGCGTTCAAAACCAATGTACTGGCTCATATCACCTCTCCAGCACATCTAATCTTCCTTCGCCCACCCTCAAACTTTGCAACCAAGCCTATTCGTGAACACGAAAGGTATAAAGTACGTCTCAGCTGTGAAGTCACTTTTGATACCTTGTCGCTGGATGCCACACTAGTCGACTTTTCAGCGTCAGGGTGCGGTATCTATCTTACCCAGCAATCAGATATTGATGTCGGCTGGAAGATAAAAGTCAATTCTGACTTAAATGAGTACTTAGATGACGATCTTGTCTACAAGGTGGTAAGTAAGAAAAGGCAAAGACAAGGCCGGTTGCTAGGTATCCAATTCCCTGAACACCTAGATATGAGTGATGAGTTGAAAACGCTGCTATTGGAACAAGCCTTTGTCGCTGGCTCGATATAAAGGCAGAAAATTAGTTACTTCTCTTCAACAGACTCCATTAAAGAGCACTAAGTTAAAGCCTAGTGCTCTGTGTCATTCCAGTATGAGTTTTTGAAATGAACAAACGCTTGGTGGAGCGACTCTTCTTTAATCGGCTTTACAATCACGTAATTCGCCCCTGCGGCCATAAAGCTGTCTCTAGTTGACTCTTGAGCATCAGCGGTACACGCATAAATAGGGGCTGACACACCAATCTCACCTCTTAGCTGCTGAGTGGTTTCAACACCACCGAGATTAGGGAGTTGGTTATCCATCAAGATCAAGTCATAGGTAATCGTCTTAGCCATCTCAATCGCTTCTAAGCCATCTTTTGCCCAGGTGACGACCATGCCATATTTCTTACAGAAAGCCTGAGCAATAAAGGCGTTGGTGTGATTGTCTTCCACCAGCAACACATTCAAAGGTCGACTAAACAACGCCTCTGGCTCAACCTCAGCTTGTTGCTTAGCATCGACTAATAGCGGCTTGGCGTGTACGACTACAGGAATTTCTATCGTGAACTCTGAGCCTTGACCTATCACGCTGCGGACTTGAATGTCCCCTTCCAGCATATCGACCAGATTTTTTACAATTGTAAGTCCTAAACCAGTGCCACCATATTCACGAGTGGTGGTCTCTTCGGCTTGAACAAAGGGTTCAAAAACAGCATCAATTTTGCTTTCATCAATACCAATGCCAGAATCTTTCACTCGAACGATCAAGCTGGCGTGATCGGAGTTAAAGATACTCTCGAGCTCAAAGCTGACGGAGATACCGCCTTGATGAGTGAATTTAAAAGCATTACTCAACAGATTAAACATGATCTGATTGAGGCGTACTTGGTCAGTATTGATTTCAATGTCATCAACCAAGTGATTCACAATGGTAAATTCGACGGATTTATCTTCACACAGCGGTCGATAGATGCTGTCTAAGGTATTAACTAACTCCCCTAAACGGAAGTCTTTCTTTTGAATATTAAACTGCCCTTGCTCAATCTTTGAGAAGTCCAAGATATCGTTAAGTACCGCCAGTAAATGTTCCGCACTATTACACAGTACATCCACCTGCTCGCGATTATCTTCATTGTGCATAGAGCGCTTGAGCAGCTGAGACACACCGAGAATACCGTTGAGCGGCGTGCGAATCTCATGACTCATCTTAGCTAAGAAGTCTGCTCGCACATTCGCAAGGTGCTCAGCTTCTTCTCTTGCTCGATCAGCCTGCCGTTCCGCCTCGATAAGCTTAGTAATATCTTGGCCTTGTACCACTACACCGGTAATGCCGTGTTCCACACGAATTGCTGACATGTTCCAACGAAACACCTTTTCACCAATTGGCACGTTAATGCCCGTCAGCTTTGAACCTTGAACCACCATATGGATATTCGGTAGCATGCGATGCTCAAACTCTTGAGCCACCGCTCCGTAGTTATCATCGGCGTCAAATAGCGCCATACGAGCAGCGGGGTTCATCTGAATTAAGTCACCTTTATCAGACCAAACCAAGATAGGTGAATGAGCAAAGTTAAAGAGATCTTGGAATTTTTGGTTCTGTTCAGATAAACGTTCAAAAGTATCCTCAAGGGTGCAACCAATATGATGAAACTCGAAAATGTTGGAGCCATCGAACTTGTTGTACTCTTCGCCGTCACTTGCTGAGCGAGTAAAGTCCATCAACTTATCGAGTTCAACCGCCACCTTTCTTTGAATCCAAGCTCTCGCAAAGAAAGACATCAATATGATCACCACAATCACAACAATGATCGCACGCTCATAGTTCTCTTCTAACGCAATGAAGTTAGTGTTCTTTTGGACAGCTCGAATGGTAAGGGGCGTTTCAACGGCATTGATCTTAATGGTCGCGATGGTGACGAAATGACGAGGCAGTTGCTCGTACATTTTGTAGTTGAGGATGTCCGTTATTGTGTAACTTTCATCGCCACTGAATGTCGACGTAACCGGTGTTCCGTGCGCTTCGATAACAATATTTTCGCAGTTGCTGCCCTTCTGAATAGACTCAGCCAGAGAGAAATTGTTATCAAGTACGATCGCGATATAGAGCTGACCAAGAACCTCCCCTGTTTTGTTATCCACAATAGGGGTTCGGCGAGCCAACAAATGACGCTTACCAATATCGGTTATCACTTTAATGAAATGCCAGTTACTACTAAATGAAACCTCATCAGAGATATGTTTTAGGTTGGACTCATCCAATCCATAAAACTGACCGTTGCCATCTTCCCAGGCCAAACCGTCATGAGTAGAAACAAAGCGAAGATCCGGCGCATGATCCGGCTCTCTTTGGTCAACACCAAAAAAGAAATAACTCAGAGCCTCTTCATTGTGGGTATCAAAATACGCTCTGAGTGTTTCACTGTGTGAGCTACTGTCTTGATGGATTTGCAGCACCGACAAACGGTAATCAAACATATTTTGGATCAAGCTAGAGGTTTGCTGGACCGTTCGATTCGTCTCTTGCTGTACGATATTACTGCTGGTTTCATAATTATGAATAAGCACACCAAGTGCCATCACGCCTATCACCAAAATAACGATACGCGTAATGAGTCTAGCTAAAGTGTTTCTAGGTGTACTGGCGTAACTTTTCTTCATTAATGACCTGAGTACCTAAATGCTCGCTGTTTAAGTTCTGAAATACGTTCTGGGGAATCTTCCTTGGTGACAATTTCAAATTCACCAGAGTAAACGGTAGGCACTTCCAAACCAGCTAGATCCCACTTGATCGCCTCTGCCATTGCAATGCCTGTATCGTCGTTCATACGCATGACAGTAACATCTAGGTCGCCCCTTGCAATGGCTTCAAGTTCAGCAGAGCCGCCTCCCCAACCATTCACTAAGATGTCTTGGCCCGATTCACGAATCGCTTCCATTGCACCGAGAGCGACATCCGTTGAACATGCATAGATAAAGTCTAGATCCTTATCGTTCTCTATGCTGATTTTAGCCGCTTGGTAGCCACTGTCTTTGTTTGATTTTGTGTAAAACGAAGACTTAAGGGTAAAGTTGGTAACCGTATTCACTTCATGGATAAAAGTATCTCCACGCGCATCACTGATATAGCCTTGTGAGTAATACAAAACAGAATACTTACTGTCTGGCGGACTTACTTGTTTAAAATAGTCCGCCAGTTTTAAGCTGCCTGTCGCATGGTCAAAACCCACATACATAAATGGCTGTCTATCTGCCCAAGCTCGCACTGGCGTCGTGATATTTTGAAGAATCAGTTTGGTGTCTGTAGAGGTCAACACGTACTCGATAAACTTGCGGTGGCGCGTGGTATCTAGCGTGAAAATCAAATAATCCGTCTTGTTTTCAATCGCTTCTTGCAACGAAATACTCTGCTGCGCGAGATCGGCATTAATACGGGTAAACACTTGATTTATTTGATAGCGGATCTTCAGCCTATCGAGACGCTTCTCAAAAGCTTGAATATTGCGAACCCAGTAATCCGAGATCTGTTGACCCGGATACACCACGGAAATCGTAATTGGTTCGTCTTGGATTCTTCTCAGTGGCACAGGGTGATTTTGTACAGCCTCGACCATTTTATCGGTCAATGCTCTTTGTTCTGGAAAAGTGGAAAGATAATCTTGGTATTCCCAGTACCTATTGAGGACATGAGTACCATGGGAAAGAGCGGACGCAGAAAATACGGCAAGTCCAAACAACATCAGTAAACGTTTCATATTTTTCTCGTTTTATATGAGCTACTTTGGCTCATTTTTTAACCTAGCATGACACCATCTCTTTGTATGGCTAATGGATATTATGTAGGACAACGATGATAAATGATAGCGTCTAACACTAATTAGAACGACATTCTAAATGAGCAATATGTTAATTTGGAATGGAGATTAAGAACAACGAGTTAAATTATGATTTCAGCCCATTCACGGCAAGAGTAATTACCATTTAAATTCATAAGCTTAGCTAGAGCCGATATAGCTCCTTACACTATTAAGATTTAATCAATAACAAACATTTTAGCTATGAATTATGAGACTTCGATATATTGAATTTTGTCTTTTTGCCACTCAATAATCAGTTTGAGTGATACCAGTTTTTCTTTGCGGGATTTGGGCAACTGCTTGATCGCGTATTCGGTTTTCAACGCCTCACTTTTTGAGCCAACACCAAACCTCCAAACCAGCTTAAGTGGGCCTTTACCTTTTAAAGCTTTGGCGCCTTTACCGGTTTGATGTTGTTCAAATCGACGTTCTAGATTGTTCGTCACGCCACAATAAAGGGCATTGTGACGATTGCGGATCAAGTACACGACCCAATCCGCATTTTTATCAGCATCTGACATTTAAAGCAGTGATTCAACCAGAGCCTTAAGCTCTGCCACTTCTGCTCGTAGGCTTGCAACTTCAGACTCAAGCTCTTCAAACTTTTCACTCGTTGCAGAGGGGGCAGCCGCGCTTACTGATGCCATCGCAAACGCTTCAACGTCCACTTCACCGCTCAACAAATGCTGGTAGCGTGATTCACGTTTACCCGCTTCGCGTGGCAGCTTCACAACCAAGGCACCTGCTTCTCTTGCAGCGAGTTTGTCTAATGTTGCTTCTACTTCTTTCACATCACTAAAGTTTGCAAGGCGACCCGTTCGAGTACGAAGTTCACCGGGTGTTTGCGCACCGCGCAGTAACATACAGCAGATGATTGCACGCTCTTGCTCTGTAAATTGCAGATCGCCGAACTCAGTGTTGCAGAAACGATGCTGATACTTATTAACACGGCTATTGAAGCTGCTCTCATCACTCACCATGCGACGTCCGATTAAACCATCAACTGCATCTAAAACATCTGACTCAGAAAGAGAGAGAACAGGTTCACGGTTACTCTTTTGATTGCATGCCGTGGTTAAACTGTTCAGTGTCAGTGGGTAATGATCGGGAGTAGTGACTTCTTTCTCGATCAAACAACCGATAATTCTCGCTTCAATTGGGGAAAGTACTGTGTTCATCGTTTTTCCTTTTTATTATTTTGATAATTCCATCTCAACACCTAACAATGCAGTAACTAGTGTTCAGACAAAATTGGTACTCGTTTCTTTCTGCCCTGTTCATCAATCATTATGATCTTAGAACGGTTTAGCTCTATTTCCACGACTTCCAAATAAGTACGCTCTTGTACATACGCATCACGAAGCTTGTTTTGTTCTGCTGAAGATTCCGTGACATTCTCGTCCAATTCTTCGTTTTCCAATTGTTGTTGATTCATTTCACATTTCGTATCAATGCAGTATCTACATGGGATACTAACTTGAACGGTAAGATAAAAACAATCACACATCAGCGAGAGTGACGAATAATTAAACAACCTTACTTTTGCTTTGATCTAAAGACTGTTACATCATCAATTGATGTGCTTTAATCAGAAGCAGACAACGTATTTGACGAATAGGAAAAGGAATCTATGAGCAGCGTATTTGAAATTGTTAACCAAGCACGACGTAAGAACAAACTTAAGCGTGAACTTTTAGACAACGAAAAGAAAGTTCGTGACAACCGTAAGCGTGTCGACCTTCTTGATAACCTACTTGATTACATCAAGCCAGAGATGACCCACGACGAGATCCTAGGCATTATCAAAAATATGAAAGCTGACTACGAAGACCGTGTTGATGACCACATCATCAAGAGCGCTGAGATTTCTAAAGCTCGCCGTGACATCAGCCGTCGCATTCGTGAACTGACAGAAGAAGACAAGCAAATCCAAGGTAAGAAGTAATCTAACCTCGCTAATTTACTTGTAACAATGTTAGTAACCCACTCTTAGTAGTGGGTTTTTTTTACCTAAACTCCAGCGTCTATACTTAAGCATCTAAACCTAACCGTCTAGGCTTAAGCGTACCTAAGCAAAATGAATGAAACTCAACAGCAGTATCAAACTAAATAACGAGTGTACACTAGCGATGGAGAGACTTTATGTACGGAAGTATTCTGATAACCTTGGCGTTATCAACGACACAACCTTACCCTGAAAAATTTGAGAAACTTTATACCGAAGAAACCGAAATCACTTATGACGATCTCGTGGTCGATGTTCATGGCTACAAGGTTCCGACCCGATCAGCATTTCGAGGTTGGATGCTCCTCAATCACGCTCAAGACCAAGTGAGAGCAATCGGACAACAACTCAAGGACAATGGCGTTACTCAGAGCATGCCTCTGCATCTCGTTCTATTGCAAGGGACGGATTGGGCAATGAGTAATACAACCTTGTTTACCCTCCCAAATAAGAAACATGTGCCAAACATGATCAATACCCTGAAGTACATACAACAATATATTGAGCCTGAAATCGGTGTTGTTATACCAGTATCTGGAGAGCGAACCGATATCTACAATCAACAAGCTGGTGGTGCACTGCGAAGTAAGCACTTAGAGTTTTGTGCCTTAGACCTAGTGCCTGCAAATGACATTACTCGCGAAGATCTACACGTGAAACTTAAAAAGATTCATTCGGAATTCGGGCAAAAAAATAATGTTGGGCTTGGTTTATATTCAGGTGTTCGATTCCACATCGATACTTGTGGGTTTAGACAATGGTAAAGAAACACGATCAAGTCATAAAGACATGCAATTCGCACGTGTCACTTAGACTCTAAAAACAAGAAAAATTACATAAGATTATGATTTTAAATGTAAATTAAAAATGGAACGCTAATTGATATTAATAACAAGTATCATAATTATTAATAGCAATTAGGAATTCAATATGAAGACGATGACTCAACGCTTTCAAACTCTGCTTTCTGTTTCAAACTTCAGTCTAGCTATCACAACCTTGCTTATGCTTCTCAGTATTATTGTTGCTTATCCAATGGCCGATCACTTCTCACTGCCAATTCAAATCGTCGCCCACATCAGCACCATCTTAGTCGCAGCCTTGCTGAACATCAGCTATGTCGGTCGTTGCCTTGCACAATACAACCTTGGATTGGAAGTTCGTTAAGTAGCGCCGCGCTAGCCTTGATACGGGAGCCCTAGACAATATCAAGGCTACTGAAAAGATCGTACAGCTGGTGAGATTTATAGGGTTTAGGTAAGTAGGCGTTCATACCGGCTTCAAAACAATCTTTGATGTCTTCTTCTAGAACACTGGCGGTTAAAGCTATGATGGGTAATGGTGTGACTTGTTGATCGGCTTCCCACTGACGTATCGCACGAGTCGCCGTTATGCCATCCATAACAGGCATCATGCAGTCCATTAAGACTGCATCAAACTGAGCACCCTGGGTGATGACATCCACCGCTTCTTGGCCATTACTGGCAATCAAATATTCATAACCCGCTTGCTCAAGGAAGAAGCTCGCTATTTTTTGATTCATCAGATTGTCTTCAACGATCAAAATGCGTCGATTCAGAGAGCGAACTTCTTCATCTTTTGCTTCCACCGTCGGTGATTGTACTTCACCGGCATCAAGCGATCGTAGGCTGTTTAAGAAGCGTCTACCCAAAAATGGTAATGTGTGAGTCGAGTGAACCGTTTCTGTGATTAGATTGGTTTTAAATAGGTGATGCTGGCACACAATAACGCGAGTCAGCGGATACAACGCCTTTAACGCCTCAAGATCTTTCCTCATAGAGTGATGCAGCGTGTGACAATAAAGCACCAAGTCACTTTCTTTCAGGCTCTCACCAAGATCCGAAATGGATGATACAACATTAGGTCGAACATTTAAGCGCTCGCACTCTTTGACCAATTGATCGAGGTAATTGAAAGAATTAGAAATAATTGTCGCACGGCTTAGGTTATCGAACGTTTGAGCGTGAGCCTCGACCGTGTCTACGTACAAACAAAAGGTGAATGTAGAGCCTCCTCCTTTCACTGAGCGTGCGGTAATATAGCCGCCCATCAAGTCAACAAGCTGCCGACAAATCGCAAGCCCTAGCCCTGTACCGCCGAATTGGCGAGTAATACTGCCATCTTCTTGAGTGAAAGGTTCAAAAATGGACTCTAGCTTCTCTGGCTCAATCCCAATCCCGCTATCAGACACACTGCATTCAAGCTTACCTCGCCCCAAAGACATCGGTGTATAAGCAATATCCGTTGTAATCGTGCCTTTTGAGGTAAATTTAATAGCATTAGACAGCAAATTGGTTAGCACTTGTCGAACACGATACTCATCGAAAAACAGCTGTGTTGGGGTTTGAGCATCAATGTTGATATCGAGTTCAATGTCTTTACTGATCGCTTTCGACTGAATCACACTCACAGAGTCATAAACCGCTTCTCGCAAATCAGCATTGTGTGGTGACAACATCAAGTTACCCGACTCGATTTTAGACAGGTCGAGTATGTCATTCAGCAGCACCAGTAAAGAGTGAGAGGACGATTCGATATCCCCCAGTACTTCTTGTTGATTTGGGCTCAGTTGGCTTTGAGATAAGATCTCAGCCATGCCAATGATCCCGTTAAGTGGCGTGCGTATTTCATGTGACATATTTGCTAAGAATGCGCTTTTGGCTTTGTTAGCCGAAATCGCGTCTTCTTTTGCTGTTATCAACTCTTTGTTGTGCAGATAGTTGCGTTCCATCACTCGATTTAGGGTTTCAGTGAACTCGGCAAGCTCATCGTTCCCTTGGATACGAATCACCTTTGGCTGGCCGTAGCTATCAGCGCATTCCGACACACCTTTCAAGATAATCGACAGGTTTCTGTTTAAGCGCAGAGATGTCGCAACCCCAAGCCACATCAAAACACCAGAAGCGATGAGTATAAGCAACGTCATGACCAAGGTTTGCCTTTTCTGCAACGCGATATTCTTGGTCAGTTCAAACTGTATTTGATTGGTGTAAGCGCCAATCGCGTTTGAAATAGCCCGTTTTTTAACCTCTAAGCTTTTCAAGTGTTGATATATTTCGGGTGATGAAAAGTCCCCTTTGAGGATTCGAGATGTAAATTTGTCTTGGAATTCATCTTTGGCGACAGCGTTTAGCAACTGTCTAATGTTTGGAGAACGCGTATCCGAACGGAAAAATGTATCTAATAGCTGTTGCTGCCTCTCTAGAGCAGCGACATAGCTAAGCAAGTATTGGTTTTTAAACTCTGGGGAGCGATTCAAACTGAAGCTTAACCACGCTTCTCTCTGAGTCCAAAACACATAATGCGTAAGATTGATAAACATCGCTTCAGCTTGACCGATATTTTCATCGACTAAGGCCATACGATATTCAGACAGCTCCATCAGCACGTCTTTTAACAAGTCGAAAGCGCGCTCTGTCAATTTTCTGCTGTCTGTCGTTTCAGGTGTACTAGCTAGGATCATCAACAACTTTTTCAATTCAGCTAACTGAGGGTCAATACTCCAATTGCTGTCGAACCGTTGAAGTCGCATTCCATACTGAGTCAGTCTATCCAGTTCTGATTGCAGTGTTAAAAGCAACTGACCTTTCTCAGGGGAATCATTAGACAGCACCAACCATCGATAAGCATCACTTGAAACCGTATTAAAAAATTGAAGCGCTTCGACCTTAATACGCGTTGTTTCAAGGTGATTCATCTTCTCATCGTTCTTAAGCACTTCATTCACTGTAAACCCGAACATAATGAGTACAGAAACCGTGGAAAGAAAAATAAGACGCCATCTAATTGACATGTTTATCATTTTTATAACTACTCCCTTCCCGAAAGTAATTTACCTAACCCAAATTAAGAATAGGACATTAACAGGGGGTTATTGATCAAATTGGATATGAACAAATGATACTCTGAGCCCAGAACGAAAAATTAGAATCAACAGGCATCCAAAACAGGGCTTTAAAGCGGAGGACTCTGCTTTACTAAGTGAGATTGAGACAAGCCGATTTTAGACAAGTGAACGTTACGTGAGAGAGGTCTACTCGAGGAGGTTTCTACAAATGAGATGTAAGCAAGCGAGGTTTCAGTGAGCAAAAGGTAAACAAAAGACGTTTTCTCCAGTTATTATCACCGGCATAACAAGTACACATCCACATTCTGCGGCTCAACTAGACTGTGAATAATGACTCTGCGTGCTAACAAAGTGGATAGTTAGGTTAAAATTGTGACATCCAATCGTTTGCGTGATGCACTTTTCACACTCAAGCTAGGCTTATTCAAAGGTCAAACATCAATACTCGTTAATTCCCTTATTTATCGTTTACTGTTTACGTGTAACTTGAGTTAGCGATCACACCTTTAATGTTCAATATGACCTGTATTACATATTATCCTTTGAATTGAGTATTTTTTGACGAAAAATAAGTGCTACAGATTATTAAAGTCAATAGTCTTTATCGACGTTCAAATCTTGATTTATGGCTAATATAAAGCCAATTTGCAGATATTTTGTCTGCATTTATTTTTCCTAGCAGAATAACCCGTCGTACCTTACAATCCTGCCACATAAAAATTACAAGTTACACACAAGGTATATCAGCACATTTAAGTGGCAATAAAGACCACAGACTGATGCCTCAAATCCCCTATGCTGATTGGCTTCCCTACAACCGCCATGAATGCAGAAACTTAACGTGAAAGGTCCCGAGTAAAGATGAGTCCCGAAAAGCACCTCCTAGATTGGCAAACTAGTCAAACCATTGCTGAATCCATCGCTCCAACTTTAGGTCAGTTATACCGTCAAAAAGGCGTAGAAGTTATCCTCTTTGGTAAGACCTTAGTTAACGCGACAACTATCGACATCATCAAAGCTCACCGCATCGCAAAACGTTACACTGGTTCTCCTCTTACAGCAGAACAGACTCAACCTATTATTCAACACCTTCTCTCTATGGACTTATCTCCATGTCGTATTGATGTTGGTCGCCTTGCGCATTCATTCTGGCAAGACCGCGAAGACACACATGGGTTGGATGATTTCCTACAAACTGCACTTATCGAATCGCTTGAAGGCGATGCAATGACAGAACCTCGTGACGTTGTATTGTACGGTTTTGGTCGTATTGGCCGACTGCTAACTCGTCTGTTGATCGAGAAAAGTGGCCCGGGGTACCCACTGCGTTTACGTGCAATCGTTGTACGCGGCGGCAAAGATGGCGACCTAGAAAAACGTGCAAGCCTGCTTCGTCGTGACTCTGTACACGGCCAATTCAACGGCAGCATTGTTGTAGACCAAGAACGCAAAGCGATCATCGTTAACGGTAACTTCATCCAAGTTATCTACGCAAACAAACCAGAAGAAGTGGATTACACGGCTTACGGTGTTGAAAATGCACTTGTGGTTGATAACACAGGCGTATGGCGTGACGCGGAAGGCCTGAGCCAACACGTTGCGTGTAACGGTGCGAAGAAAGTGCTACTGACTGCACCTGGTAAAGGCGACATCAAGAACGTGGTATTTGGTGTGAATGAAAATGTTATTCAGCCAGAAGACACCATCATCTCTGCAGCAAGCTGTACTACTAACGCAATCACGCCAGTATTGAAAGCGGTTCACGACAAGTTTGGCGTGCTGTCTGGTCACATCGAAACGGTGCACTCATTTACCAATGATCAAAACCTAATCGATAACTTCCACTCGGGTGATCGTCGTGGTCGTGCTGCATCATTGAACATGGTACTGACATCGACTGGCGCTGCTAAAGCAGTATCAAAAGCGATGCCGGAAATGGAAGGTAAGCTAACAGGTAATGCGATTCGCGTTCCTACGCCAAACGTTTCAATGGCAGTTGCGAACCTAAACCTTGAGAAAGGCACAAACAAAGAAGAGTTGAACGAGTACCTGCGTGAAATGGCGCTGTCTTCTGCTTTGTCTGCACAAATTGATTACACAGACTCGACTGAGATTGTATCTACCGACTTGGTTGGCTCTCGTCACCCAGGTGTGGTTGACGGTGTGGCGACTATCGCACAAGACAATCGTGCCGTGCTGTACATTTGGTACGATAACGAGTTTGGCTACAGCTGCCAAGTTGTTCACTGTATGGAACAGATGATGGGTGTGCGCTACAAGACATACCCAGAAGTTTAATTAACTTCGCTCTTGTAGATACGTCCATCGCAACAAGCTCCACAACATAATAACTATATCTGCGAAGTCTGTATGGACTTCGCAACCCCTTTTGTTTTACTCCCCCGTATAAACAAGAGGGTTGCCACTTAGATCTGCTCTCTCTAACTGATCTAGGTGGCCTTTTTACATCTAGCGCCCTAACTTTTATCGCTATAATAAGATCTTGTCTTCATCACTCTTGCACAGCTTTACGTCTGTTATAACTCAACCTCAACATCTGACTGAATCGAGCTTGAACATGCAAGCACGTAGCCCTGTTCAATCTGCTCTGGCGTCAATGTTTCTTGGCTGCTTGATTCCACAGATCCTTTGGTCACTTTGCATTTACACGAACCACAAATCCCACTACGACAAGCGATAATAATTGGAACGCCTGCTTTTTCTAATGAATCCGCCAATGGTGTGCCAGTTTCCGCTTCAACTTCAGCGCCGAACGCAGGCACAAATACCTTAACAGCACTATTCGTATCGTCAGCAATTTCGGCGTTTGACGCTTCTGATTGAGCATCCTGAGTAGCAGGAGTAAAGCTTTCTTGATAGAAGTTATCCATGTTGAACTCAAGCTCTTTCAGATAACTCTCAATATCTTGCATGAAGCCGACAGGCCCACACAGGTAAACCGTTCTATCTAAGATATCTGGGCTCAGTTTCACCAACCAGTTTTTATCTAAACGACCTTGAGGGGCGGTTGTTCCTTCGTTGTCTTTTAACAGCAGTTTTAAGTTGAAATTCGCATGTGATTCATCGAGCTGATGAAGTTCTTGAAAGTAGATAGTCTCAAGCTTGTTGCGTGCCATGTGGACGAAATCAATCTCAATGTCACTGTCACTGTCTTGAGACAGCCAATATTTTACCATCGCCATTACGGGTGTAATACCACAGCCCGCACTCACTAGCGTTACTTTCTTTGTTGCCGTTGGCATGCAATCAATACAGTTAAACGCGCCTGCCGGCTTCAACACAGAAACCTCGTCACCTTCATCAAGCTCATCAACAATAAAGTTCGAAACCAAGCCACCTTCCACACGCTTGACCGTCAACTTCAGGCGGTTATCTTCGGGGCAAGAAGCCACGGAATAAGCACGGTAATCCGTTTTCGTCGGCATATCTAAACCCAAGGTGATGAACTGACCGGGCTTAAAATTGAAATGTAAATCTTGTGGAATACTGCCAAGCTCAAAGCTGACCGTATCTGGCGTCTCGTGCCATTTCTTTAAACACACTAAATTGATTGAATCGCTATCCGACCATGCATACATAGTTCACACACCTCACTGATACTAAAGAATTAAATCTAAAAAGCCCCGCCGCTGCACGTTCCTAGAGAACAGCAACAACGGGGCTTGGGAGTGGGCTTAGATTAAGCCGCTAAGATTGTTTTAAGATCTTGCTCTGGCGTTGAGATAGAACGCATATCGAACTCGTCTTGAATAATCTTTAGTAGGTTTTCAGTTAGGAATGCAGGCGCTGTTGGGCCTGTGTAGATACCTTTCACACCCAGTGCGAACAGAGTAAGCAGGATAACGATCGCTTTTTGCTCGAACCAAGAAAGAACAAGTGTTAGTGGTAGTTCGTTGATGCCACAATCAAACTCTTGAGACAGCGCAAGAGCAAGCTGAATCGCTGAGTATGCATCGTTACATTGGCCAACATCGAGCAGACGTGGAATACCGTTAATGTCGCCGAATTGGTTTTTGTTGAAACGGAATTTACCACATGCCAATGTCAGGATTACTGAATCTTCTGGCGCTTGAGCTGTGAAATCTGTGTAGTAGCTACGTTCAGATTTGTCGCCGTCACAACCACCCACTAGGAAGAAGTGTTTGATGTTGCCTTCTTTCACTTGTTCAACAACCGCAGGCGCTGCTTCCATCAAGGCGTTACGACCAAAACCGACAGTGATCATTTGCTCGATCTCGTCATGCTTAAAGCCTTCTTGCGCAAGAGCACAATCGATCACTGCACTGAAATCGTCACCTTCAAGGTGAGCAACACCCGGCCAGCCTACGATGCTACGCGTAAATAGGCGGTCAGCGTACGAGCCCACATCTGGGTTAAGCAGACAGTTAGATGTCATTACGATCGCACCTGGGAAGTTCGCAAATTCTTTTTGCTGGTTCTGCCAAGCGCTGCCGTAGTTACCCGCAAGGTGTGGGTACTTGTTTAGTTCAGGGTAGCCGTGTGCAGGTAGCATCTCACCGTTGGTGTAAACGTTAATGCCCTTGCCTTCCGTTTGTTGAAGGATCTTTTCTAGATCATGCAGGTCGTGACCAGAAACAAGGATACAGTGACCTCGCTTCGTCTTCACATTCACGGTTGTTGGTTGAGGGTGACCGAAGGTATCTGTCTCGCCTTTATCCAACATTTCCATGACCTTGTAGTTCATTAAGCCGATCTGCATAGACGTATCTAACAGTTGTTTTAGGTCTGATGGATCTGTACCTAGGAACGCCATGATTTCATGGTATTCAGCGAAAATAGCATTATCAGTTTGACCAAGAACACGTGCGTGCTCCATGTAAGCTGCTGCACCTTTTAGACCGTATAGGCAAAGAAGGCGAAGACCAATCACATCTTCGTGTTGAGAGTCGTGACCACGGTTTACCGCCGCTTGAGGGGCAAGCGCCAATAGCTCTGAAGAGTCCGTTGGAAGGTCGAATTGAGCAGCAGCAGAAAGCGCTGGGATCTCAAAACCAATCAATGTCGCTGCCGCGCGAACCTGTTGCTCTAAACGCTGCTTGAATTCATGGGACTGTTGTGCGAATTCGATGATACGAGCAGGGTCGAAGTTAACGTTGGTTAGTGTTGCGAAAAACGCTTTTGGCGCCCACTCGTCGATTTCAGTATCAATAACATCACACGCACGGCCCAAATTGGCCCAAAAAGAAACACCTTGAAGAGAATGCACCAACACGTCTTGAAGGTCGGATACTTCCGAAGTTTTACCACACATACCTTGTGCGAAAGAACAGCCTTTTACGGTTGGGGTTTGAATTGTTTGTTCACATTGAATACAGAACATATAAGGGCTCCAGTAATTTTTATTAACTGTAAGTACTTTGCTTACAGTGACTTATTCCAACCCCTATAGAGCATCAAGCGTGCCAACTTTTAACATATTGATTTTATTAAACTTAGTTTTATTCCATGTTTTTAGTGCGTGATTATGACTACATATAAACTCCCTAACAGCACACATCCGTGTCATAGTGACTCTCAGAGATTTATTAACGGCGTTCATGTTTCGTTCAGAATAGAAGCGATAAAGTAACAACATAGAAAAAGAGGAATGAATATGAAAAATATATTAGTTACGATTATTGCATTGTTTACTGGCCTTTTGGCGTTATTCACAAGCTTGATCCTTGCTATTCCTTTAGCTATTGCAGCTTTAATTACTGGCAAGCGCATTCAGAATCAAATGAAGAAACAAGGTTTCGCAGCTCATATGAACACTCGTCAGTCATCAACCAATGATGCCGGTGTTATTGAAGGTGAATACGAAGACCTTTCAAGCAAAAAGTAACCTAAACTTTAGTTTCAGACATAGTGAAAGCACAACAGAGACAAGATTACATAATGCAAAGAAAGCCCCTCCTAGCACTGCTGGCCTTAACGACTTTAAGTCTCGTTGGTTGTTCCAACGAGACACCGATACCCGCTTACGAAACATCTCCAGACTTGCCTAGCTATCAGCAAGACAGCTTTGATGCCTACGTCAATGACACACAAGATTGGTTATTGAAAAACCGCGTGTTCATGACGGAAGACAAGCAACTCGAGATCCAACTCAATTCACCAACCGAGTATCAACCAACCTCGCCAAACGGCAAGGCGGTATTATTGGTTCATGGATTAGGCGACTCACCTTACTCATTTAAAGACATCGCTACCCATTTGGCAGAGCAAGGTTACTTAGTGAGAACCGTATTACTTCCGGGTCACGGCAGTCGCGTGGGTGATTTAATGCAGCCGAGCCTAGAAGATTGGCAAGGTGTGGTGGCTCATCATACGAAGTTACTTGAGCAAGAGTATGATTCTGTTTGGCTAGGCGGCTATTCAACCGGCGCGAACCTCGTGACTTCACAGGCGATGAACGATCCAAAGATCTCTGGGTTACTGCTGTTCTCACCTGCGTTTCAACCGAGCTCGTCTGCCGTTCAATACGCGGGACTAGCAAGCTACTTTGTCACTTGGGCGGATCAAGATCCTGAAGACAATGTGTTGCGTTACAACTCGTTGCCAATGAATGGTGCATCGGTTTACTACGAGACATCAGAAGTCGTACGTGGTGACTTACAAGATAAACACTTCGATAAACCAGTTTTTATTATGATGAGTGAAGGCGACAGCGTGATTGACACCAACTACGTTCAGCAAGCCTTTACTGAATCTATGCCGAATCCAAACAATGTGTTGGTTTGGCAAGGAGAGACGACTCTCGAGGATCCTCGCGCTGTTCAGTACAGCATGAAGATCCCAGAGCAACGCATCTCGAACGGCTCTCACATGGGCTTACTGTTCTCACCAAACAACCCTTATTACGGAATCAATGGTAGCGAGAAGATTTGCTCCAATGGTCAGGCAGAAGGGTTTGAAGAACAATGCAATGCAACCAGTGAGGTTTGGTACTCAGCTTGGGGCTATCGTGAAGAAGGGAAGAACCATGCGCGTTTGACCTACAACCCCTACTTCTCAGACTCGATGGCGAAGCTAGATGCCGTACTGAACTCTGAAGGCTAATAAGCTCAAGTCTTCCAAAAGCTAATCCAGAGAAATCAAAAAGGCTTACTAGATAACGTCTAGTGAGCCTTTTTTAATGAGTGTCGTTTCTGGTGAACGTCTAGGGTCTGTTGACCTTTAGAGCTGATTTTTGCAGCACTTTGTGGGAAATTTCTACAAGGCAGAGGCTTTGAAGTGTAGCTAGCCTACATGAGAAGCCGATAACGCAGTAGAAATGAACCACAAAGGCTGCCCGAAGGGTTCGACTAGAATCGTTTTATGCTTTGTTAAGAAGTATTAACTTAGAATGACTAGGCTACATACTCCTTGCCGCGCCTAAAACGATTCTATCTCGAACAAAATTTAACCACTAAAAGTTAACAGACCCTAGTTACTTATTCTTATCGTTTACTGCTATATCGTCCACACCACGCGAACAGCAAGCAGGATCAGCACCACGCCAGATAGTCGATCAATCAACTGAGCTTTCGAGCGAATACGTTCAACAATCAACGGGCTAGACAGTACCAAGGTGATAAAGGTGTACCAAAGGCCGTCGACAATCAGCGGCGTTGAGACAATAATCACTTGATTGGTCAGTTCATTACCTAGCGCTACAAATTGGCTAAACAGAGCGATGAAGAACAATGCGATCTTTGGGCTCAAGATAGAGATCAAGAAAGCCTCACGAGCAGACTGCATGTAACTCATCTTTTCACCCGCTTCTAATTTCGCGGCAACACCACCTTTCGAACGTAACGCATTAACGCCAAGATAAAGCAGATAAGCAGCCCCCGCTAAGCTAATACCTTTAAATAACATTGGGGATTGCTCAAGCACAACGGCTAAACCAACAATGGTTGCGAACGCATAAATACCGATACCAGCAGCGTGTGACCAAGCTGCGATAAGCCCGTTCATACGGCCACCAGCCAAACTGTGTTTAGCGATCATCGCCAAGCTTGGGCCCGGAGACATTGCACCCAACAAGCAAATCGCTAATAAAGAAAACCAAATTGTTACTGTCATCATTCCATTCCTAATAAAATAAAGCGTTCCAGCTGAACGCTCTACGCTTAATACTCAATACTTGGCACTTACCATAATTCGCAGGAGGTATTATTTGAAATCAAAGATTATCATCACACCTATGATTTCAAGTCATACTGATATTGTAACTCGACTTTTGCATGGCTTGGAATGCTTTTTCTCGCGCCCATTTGTGGGCAGAGTCGTTGTCATATTTAGGATGCCACATTAACCAATAGGTATGCATTTCCGTATCAAATGGCAACGAAAAGTAGGTAGTATCGAGGTGTCGACCTAGGTTATAGGCGATATGTTCTGGCACGATCATCAGATAGTCGTCTTGCAATAACACAGTACCAGCAGATGAAAAGAACGGAACCTGTAAAGCCACTCTTCGCTTCAGCCCTTGCTTCTTCAATGCTATGTCCGCGTAACTGTCTTTATCTCCACCACCCGTCACTTTGATGTGAGAGTAGTGAACAATATCTTCTGCACTCAAAACCGCTTGTTGAGCCAGCGGGTGCGACTTTCGCATCAAACACACCGACTTATCTTCACCAAGTTTGATACTTGAGACATGTTCTGGCTTTGTGGGAAACATACTGGAAGCCAAATGAATCCCAGACTCGTTCAGTGCTTCAAGGTAGTTTGGCTGCCACAATCGATAAGCCAAATTAATGTTCGGCGCTTCAGCAGACACCTCTGCCACAATCACAGGAAGAATATACTGAGCGACATAATCACTCGAAGACAACACCAATTCACCCTGCCAGTCTTGCGGCTCGAAGGGTTTATCATCTAACAGGTGGTCAAACTCGCCAAGCAGGTCGTCGAGTTTACCTTTGAGTAGCAATGCACGGTTGGTCGGCACCAGTTTGTTGCCGTCACGGACCAGCAAAGGGTCGCCACACAAATCACGTAACTGGCTGAGCTGACGGCTCACCGCGGATTGTGTGATATGCAAACGTTGGGCGGCACGGCTCACATGACACTCTTCAAGAAGTACATGCAGTGAACGCAGTAGGTTTAAGTTGATATTGCCTAACATGAATGCACCGTCGCATTCTGTTTGTTGAAAAACTCGGTCAAAACCGTATGAGTCATTAAGTGGCGAAGATCCGGGTAACTTTGCAGCTGATCGCGAACTCGGTTCAAGCTCTCCATGCTTTCCACTTCCACGTACAACATCATATCTGTCTCACCGCTAATAGAGTGGCACCATTGCACCTCATCAATACTCTGGATTTGTTTCGCGTAAGACTCACAACTATGGTCACTACTCGACATGTCGAACTTCAACAAGATATAAGCGCACACATTCTTCGTTTGGTTGGGTTCTGCCACTTGAGCGCAGTAGCCCGTAATCACTTTGTCGCTTTCCAGTTTCTTGATTCTGGCGTTCACCGCTGAGCGCGAGAGGCTGACATCTCGGGCGATATCGCTCACTGAGCATCGTGCATTGGTTTTGAGAATATCCAAAATCTGGCGATCAAATTTATCCATGCTTCTGATTCTTTTCATTTATTGTTCTATTTATAACGCCTAATTTGACACAACTTTCCTACTTATAACAGCCATTCTGACAGCCGACACTTTCACACTGAATCGGATTAATACCGTTAAAATGACGGTGTCTTACGACGTTTCGCTAGCTGTATTATTGATGTCAACAATGTATGCTCTCAATCATAACTTCTCACACACCAGAAGAAAGTTACTGGAAGACCGTGACCAGAATCAAATAGCTAGGAGAGCGAATGACACAACTCAAACAAGAAATCACGCTTATTTCAGGAATCGGACAACTCTCGACGACCTTGCTAGGCACTGGATTATTTATGATCCCTGCGATCGCAGCAGGCATTGCAGGACAGTTGTCTCTTCTCGCTTGGTTAATCCTGTTTATCGCTATTTGCCCGATTGCACTGACCTTCGCATCATTAGGAAAACGCTACCCGAATGCAGGTGGTACTGCCTATTTTGTGCGCCAGGCGTTTAGCGAGCGATTAGAAACAAGCGTGGCGTGGTTGTTTGTGAGTGTTATTCCTGTCGGTATTCCAGCGGCCATTGCACTGGCTGGTGGTTTTGCTCAACAATTGTTACCCGCACCTCTCGATACACCACTTGGTGCTCAATCCTTTACCGTCGCCCTGCTTATTGCCGTCAATTTGATGGGCAGTAAATCTTCTGGCCGACTGCAAACCGTGATCGCATTGTCGATTTTTGCCTTAGTCAGCGCTTTTGTTTGGAAAGCCGACATCACGGCAACCGATGTTGCTCTTCCTGCCATCTCATCCAATTCAATGTGGTCTATCGGCGCTGCTTTAGCTGTCATGTTTTGGTGCTTTGTCGGAATAGAAGCTTTTGCTCACATGGGAGAGGAATTCAAAAATCCACAACGTGACTTCCCAATCGCCATCATTGCAGGCTGTTTTGTTGCGGGGCTAGTGTACTGGGCTTGTTCAGTAGTGATTCTTAAGCTGGGTGCTTTCGGTTCATCTGAATTCGATGCCGCATCCATCCCTTGGGTAACAGAACAACTGTTTGGTAATGGCTTCAAAACCGTCATCAGCGTGCTGGGGTTCTTTGCTTGCTTTGCCAGCCTAAACCTTTACACACAAAGCCTGTCTCGGATGATCTGGGCTCAGGCCCGCCAACACAGCCCTGCAAGTCGAATGGCTCAACTGAACAGCCGCGGCGTACCGCTCTACCCAACGTTAGCAATTGGCTTTGTCGTGCTTATTTCGTGTGTGATTGGTGAGCTGTCTAATTTAGACCTTGAGTTCTTTCTCAAGCTCGCCAACGGTATTTTTGTTCTGGTTTATCTGCTCGCAATGTTAGCCGCTTGCCGATTACTAACAGGCGCATCTAGATACACTGCCGTGCTTTCATTGGTCATCTGTACCTTGGTGTTTATCTGTTTAAGTTGGTCGATGCTCTATGCTGTGACTGTTTTTGTGACATTGTCACTCCCTTGGCGGAAGTGGCTAGGTAAAGGTAAACCCACCGTCTCTATCGACAAGTTGTAACTCGATAAATGATGAATCGACAAGCTGTAAACGATACCTACCAATATCACTGATAAAAAAGCCGAGCGATCTGTTTGATCTTCGGCTTTATCTCAGCCAGACGGATATTTCCAAACCCTAGCACCGCCCCACTCCAATCACGAGCATCACTCGAACCGTACTCATAAAAATCAAACGGACGAATGATGATATTTTGAAGATCAGCTCGTCGGCTCCACTCATGTTCAGATATACCTTGATACCACTTCACGGTCACATGTAGCCCTGCCGCCTGACTGATCACTTCAAGATCACCGTTAAACTCGCTTTCAATCGCTTCTATCATCGCTTCATACTTGAGTTTGTATGACCGACGCATCTTTCTAATATGACGCAGCAAGTCGCCTTCTCGAACAAAATCCGCCAAAGCTTCCTGTGTGTGGGACGCCGTGTCTCCAGTGAGCGCGTCTTTGATCTCAAGACACTTCGCCACCAGACTTTCTGGCACCACTAAGTAACCTAAGCGGAGTCCGTTGAACATGACTTTACTCAGCGAACCAACATAAATGATTCGTTCATCAAACCCGAGTTTACCCGCTAAGCCTTGCATACTGGTGTAAGGGCGATGAGCAAACTGGAACTCACTGTCATAGTCATCTTCAATGATCCATGACTGATGTTGATTGGCCCAGTCGATCAGTTTAAGGCGTTGCTCAGTATTTAAAGTCGTGCCCATTGGGTATTGGTTACTCGGTGTGACATACAGAGCCTTAGCATTACTGGCCAACACTTTCTCAATATCCAACCCCACCTTTTCACGCACACTTACACCTTCTAACTCTAGTCTCAACAGATCGATAATTTTATGTACTTGTCGATAACCGGGTTCCTCCACGAGGATTTTGTCGCCCATCGCTAACGTTGCCATTAATCCGATTGAGATGGCTTGCTGCGCACCTGCGGTGATGATGATTCTGTCGGCATTACAATGAACGGAACGACTGCTTGCAAGATACCCACTCAACGCTTCCCTCAAGGCTGAGCTTCCCTGAACCTCTTGATTGCCCGCAATGTTCTGACGTGTAGAGTGACGTTGCAGCAACCTCTGCCATTTCGCAAAAGGGAACGCATCTAAGTCAGGAACTCCTGGGGCAAAGCTGCGGTTAATGTCGTTAGGTGTCGCTATGTTTGTACTCGGTTTACTGACTGTTTGTTTGACCTTCGGATCCTGAACACTGTTTGGCTTAGACAAACTTAGAAAGTGTTCTGGTTGTTCAACCGAGACATAAAACCCTGAGCCTTGCTTACTCTCGATATAGCCTTCAGTAACCAGTTGTTCGTACGCATAAATCACCGTATTTCGACTCACCGATAACTCGACAGCCAACTTACGTGTTGAAGGTAACTTACTGCCCTTGCTCCATAAATCTTGAACGATCTTCTCTCTTATCGCGTGGAACAAGGCGGTTTGACGCGTGCCGTGTTGTTCGTCTAACTGTAGATCACCGACATCGATAGGCTGCATAACTGGATCCAAATAGTGTTTAAAAGTGGCTCTATTTAATAGACCAGTTAATCGCTACATTAATCAAAAGGCAATGATTAAGGAGCGATTATGTTATCTAACACGAAAAGAACCACGATTAAAAAAGGGGCTCACAAAGCCGTATTTGAACAAGAGAAACTGCACCAAATTATTGATGAGAGCTTAATCGCACACATTGCATTGCAGGGCGAACAAGGACCAATGGTCATCCCGATGCTCGCGTGGCGAGTGGGTGATATAGTCTACATTCATGGAGCTAAAAACAGTCGCCTACTAAAAGGACTAAAAAAGGGAGAACCAACCTGTTTAACGTTCACCTTGTTCGATGGTTGGGTGCTGGCTCGTTCGGCATTTCATCATAGTGCGCATTATCGTTCTGCTGTGGTATTGGGGTCATTTTCAGTCATCGATGACAATCAAGAAAAGGATCGCTTGTTGAATATCTTTATTGAGCAAATCGCACCGGGCAGAACCGATGAAGTGAGGCTCAGTAATGAAAAAGAACTCACTGCGACCGAGTTGTTGGCGATACCTTTAACAGAAGCTTCCGTGAAGATTGGTAAACATGGAGTGAATGATGATAAAGCCGATATGGACATTCCAGTTTGGGCTGGCGTATTACCCTATAGAACTGTTGTTGGGCCGTTAGAAACCGTTCCAGAACAAGAAGGCATCATTGAAACACCAGATTACCAACAAGCTTATGGTGAACGCTGGTATCAGAATTAACACTCGAAGATGGTGAACTTGATAAAATTGTATACAATCTGAATTACAAAAATTTAACATGACTCAATAATGTAATCAGACGATGAAAACGAACAAGGATATTCTGCCGTTTCAAGGCTTGCTCAATGGCATTGGGCAAGTCTATTTCACACCGTCTATCATGACGTCGACTTTGCTGTTGCTTGCCATTTCTATTGAGTCACTGGCGCTGGCTTTTCTTACCTTACTTGGCGCCAGTTGCAGCTATGCATTAGCTTTCTATGGCTATATGTACACCAACACCAACACCAACACCAACAAGTCAGTTGACGACATTGATAGTGGAATGTACGCGCTAAATGGCGCTTTGATTGGTTTATTTATCGGTAACTTTTTTGGTGTGACACCATTATTGGCTTTAGTGACTGCGTTAGGTGCATTACTCACGGTGCCGATTGCCCACATCGTATTCAGTTTTGAGAAATATCGCGGTTACACTAGCGCCTTTATCCTCACCACTTGGCTGATTTATATTATCCAATCAACCTTTGAGCTGTCAGCGTTTTCTGCACCTGATTCCGCACTGATGCCACTCATCAGTATTGAGGCTAACTCGTGGTTCAACCTGCCGACAGTGGTGATCCCGTTGTTAAAAGGGATAAGCCAAGTCAGCTTCATCGAAAATGCGTTGTCGGGGCTCGTTATCTTAGTCGCCATCGCACTCAACAATATCAAGCATGCCATTTGGGTTATGCTCGCAGTAATAATTAGCACCGTATTTAGCGGGTTGATTGGCGCTTCTAACGAACTGGTAGCCCAAGGTCTTTACGGGTACAACGCCATTCTTGCCACTTTAGCACTTGTGCCCTATCCGCGAATCCGTTGGCCGTTAATCCTATTAGGCATGCTGTTAAGCTGTCTCATCACACTTGGTTTTCATGAACTGTCACTGTTACCACTCACCGCCCCTTTCATTTTGAGTACTTGGGGGATGGTTTACTTGTCCAGCCTGATCCATAAACGAACCATAAGTTAGCTCTGAATAGTTACAGGCCAGTTTTTAGGCGCTCAACATATTGCTTGGGTGTCAAACCTCGATGTTTCTTAAACATCCGATTAAAGCTCGCGACATTGGTATAGCCGAGCCTCGTCGCGACTTTATCTATTGGCACTGAATACATCAACAACTCCACCGCCACATTACTTAACGCATAGCCCATAATGGTAGAAAAGTTGATGCCTAAGTTATGCAATCGACGTTGAAATTGCTGTTCAGATAACCCAAGCAAACTCGACACTTTATGCAGTGTTGGCAGGCCGAAATGGCGACTGTAATTGATCATCTCATAGGTCACCTTATGCTCATCCGCGGCATCAGGCATGTTGAGGTAATTATCTAAGTCATGAAAGTTCATTGCCAAGCTCATCTTGCCGCTAGAAGGGGCTTGATTGCTCGATAACCTCGACTGGCTTGGTATCCAGATTTCAGTTCGTGGCTGGCCCCACTGAATATTGCACCCAAAATACTCTTGATAGAGTTGAGTGTTCTCGCGATAACCTGCGATAGAGACGGCTGCGGGAGTAAAGTCGTCTCCCAAGTAACGCCTTAATATCTTCATCATAAAGATGGCAACTCGAATTGAGTCATGAACTTTACCCACCTCAGTATAAGCAGGATTGTCGTAGCACCATTTGATGAAATTACCGACTTGAGCGCCATATAGAAAAGCCCCGGACTGCAAACAGTGCAACCCGATGTTAACTCGGCGTATAGACGACGCCAGATCGTGCCCCGAGAAAAACCAGTTAGAGAGAGGACCTAGCCTTTCAATATCCACTCTATCAGCCAGCTTCAAGATAATATCGGAATCACCGGTTTGTTGTTCAAGTAAGCCATACCATTTGTCCACTTCACTTACGGGGATAAGGTTCATCGGGTTATTAAACACCGATTTAGGAATACCTAATTGCTCAGTATTCACAGCCTTATTAGTCGTTGCGTATTGGTAAATACCCAAAATACCCAATGCTCTTAAGAAGTTACAATTGTTCATTAGCCACCATACTTAGAAGTCACTATTACAGATCAAATCATAATGACATCATTATTAAAGTAATTGGTAAATTATCAACTTCTAAATCTGATATCAATAACACTAGGTGCTCAATTTAACCTAGGGTATATCAATGAGTTTAGTTAGTGTCCCATTTGTCGGAACAGACGCAGATACCGCACTACACGTAGTTGCAGGCGTAGTGTTAGTCGCAACCATCGCTGCTGCATGTTACGGCTTCTGGCGTGTGCATGAATTACCAATCAACAAGGCTCACAGTAAAGAGCATCAACAACTCGGTTTGATCACCGCATTAACATGGATTGGTTTTGTATGGCACTGGGTATGGGTACTAGCAGTAATTTTGGCCTTCGTTGATATGGAAAAAGCCATCATCAATCTAAGAGACACATGGAAGTCACCGACCACAACCAAGGAGCAAACAACTTCCGACAAGCAAGATGAGGAGAGCCAAACATGTTAGAAGGCTTGGCAATTTGGGCACTGTTCATTTACTTACTCAGACTTGTTGGTATGCCTTGGAACAAAGGCACCAAGGCGTTTGCGTACCTAGGGGGTACATCTTGGTTGCTGTTTGTATGGGTTGGCCTACTCAATTTTACTCCGATGGATCTATCGGGAGGCTCAGTGGTTCAGTCTCCACATATTCAGCTGCGTCCCGATTCAACTAATGTGTCGGGAAAAACTTCCAAAGTCCACATCGACCCAAACCAGGATGTGACTGAAGGACAGCTAATTTACGAAATTGATGACACTAAATATGTCATCGCAAGAGACAAAGCCAGCGTTCAACTTGAGTCTGCAGAGGTCGCTTTAGACACAGCTCGTCAAGAAGTGAGCATTGCAAAAGTCAGCTATCAATCGGCGCTTGAAGACATCAAAGCTTCAGTCGCACAAATAGATTCGGCTAAAACAGACTTAGTACTGCAGTCAAAGACGCTTGATCGTTACCAGAAGCAAAACAAAGTGGTAGAACATACGATCACTGAAACTGACATCGACCAACAAACAGCAAAGGTAGACTTAGCGACGTATAACGTTACGACATTGGAATCCCAGCTTAGCAAGAAAGAAGTCGATGCCGAGAATGCGAAGTTGAACATCCACAAAGCTGAAACCAATGTGAGCAAGAAGCAAACTGAGGTCGATTCAGCAAAGGCAACACTGGCACAAGCACAATGGGACTTGAACAGCACCAAAGTCACGGCACCGACTGACGGCTTTGTAACGAACTTTATTCTTCGTGAAGGTCAGCGTGTTTCAATGATGCCTCGTATCCAGATGTATACCGAAGAGAAGTACGTGCTGATGCGAGTTAACCACCAAGCGATTCGTAATATTAAGGTCGGTCAACCTGCGGAATTTGCGACAGCGGTATACCCAGGAAAAGTGTTCTCTGCAACCGTAGAAGGCATTGTAGAAGCCACTGGTGAAGCGCAAGCAAGTTTGCTGGGTATCGATGAGCAGGTTCGTGTTACCACAGGCAAAAACCTTCAGAACAAGCACCACTTTGTTCGTTTAAAAATTGATGAGGCAGAGGGTTACGATATTCCTGTTGGCTCTGTCGGATTAGCGTGGGTAAGCGGTGAGAAGCCTATCAGCTTTATGGCGTTCCTAGACGTAATACGCGGGATCATCATTAGAATGAAGTCTCAACTGTACTTCTTCTACTCCATCTAATACTTCCTATTGGTGAAACAATACCCAAGCCCGTGCGCTCTTAGATCGCACGGGCTTTTTGTTTATTTCACCATTCGTCGCCAGAAAGAACACAAACCCGAAAAACGAATAAACACTCTAAAGTTGCAAATCGCAATTGCATTTTGCAATTGGGTATTTCAAAAACGCAAATTAAACGCTCAAATACGCACCAGATTGCTATAAAACTGCCGTTTTACGTGGTTTTAAAAGTTGGCACACTAACTGCAATGTATATATTGACCCTTCTTAAGCCGAGGGTCACCTAGCCAACTGACGTTGTTAGTGAACCTATTCTTGTTCACAAAATATATAGGCCAATTGCGATTATTGCGATTGGCTATTTTTTTGCCTGCAGTTTGGCCAACCGCCCTCTTTTTCGATACAGACACCCATTCAGACGTATAATAATAAGCATTCATAGCCAACCAAGAACAGCAGATAACCAACGCATTATAGAAAACGTTTTCTATTTGTTTTTTTTAAATAAAGACAGAAAATAACCCTATGTTTTACAAGATAATTACTGAAATAACTGGTTTTTATGGGCAATTATTGACAAAATTAGCATTGACTATGTGATTTATATCACCATAATGCGCAAGTTTTCCTGCAATACGGCGACCGTTAATTTTAATTTTGATCATTTGCGGAGGTAAAAAATGGCTGCTGATAATAACTACAGTCTAGGGCCGGTTCCTACATCGGCTAGGAAAGGAGTCGCTTCACTCACCATGGTAATGCTTGGACTCACTTTCTTCTCTGCAAGTATGTGGACAGGTGGTTCACTCGGGACAGGTCTTTCATTCAACGATTTCTTCCTCGCCGTTCTCATCGGTAACCTAATCCTCGGTATTTACACTTCTTTTCTTGGCTACATCGGCTCATCTACTGGCCTCTCTACCCACCTCCTTGCTCGTTTCTCTTTCGGTACTAAAGGCTCATGGCTTCCTTCTGCTTTACTTGGTGGTACACAAGTCGGTTGGTTTGGTGTGGGTGTTGCGATGTTTGCTATTCCAGTACAAAAAGCAACGGGCATTGATACCAACACCTTGATTATCGTATCTGGCTTATTGATGACGGGTACAGTGTACTTCGGCATTCAAGCGCTAATGGTGCTTTCAGCGATTGCAGTGCCTGCTATTGCGATTCTGGGTGGTTACTCAGTACTGACTGCGGTAGACAGTGTTGGTGGACTAGAGCAATTGCAACTTATTAAACCAGAGACGCCAATGGACTTTTCAATGGCTCTTGCAATGGTTGTAGGTTCGTTCGTAAGTGCGGGTACGTTAACGGCCGATTTCGTTCGCTTTGGTAAAAAGCCAGCAAGCGCAGTATTAATTACTATGGTTGCGTTCTTCATCGGTAACTCGCTGATGTTTATCTTCGGCGCAGCAGGAGCAGCAGCAACCGGTCAGGCTGATATTTCAGATGTGATGATCGCGCAAGGTCTGCTGCTTCCAGCCATCATCGTGCTTGGCTTGAATATCTGGACAACCAATGAAAATGCACTTTATGCATCCGGTTTGGGTTTATCTAACATCACTGGTCGCTCAAGTACTACAATGTCTATCATTAACGGCATTATCGGTACGATTTTCGCGCTTTGGTTATACAACAACTTCGTTGGTTGGTTAACCTTCCTTTCGCTGGCGATTCCACCAATTGGTGGTGTAATCATCGCCGACTTCTTCGCGAACCGTAAACGTTACAAAGATTTTGCAAATGCAGAGTTCCAAACCGTTAACTGGGCTGGCATTATCGCGGTAGCAACAGGCGTAGCCGCTGGTCACTTCCTACCTGGCGTTGTTCCTTTGAACGCAGTGTTAGGTGGTGCAATCAGTTACCTCGTGCTTAATCCTCTATTGAACAAAAAAGCTCTGAAATCTCAGGCCGCTTAAGGACACACTATGACAACCTTATTAATCAAGAACGCGAAACTTCAAGACCAAGAGGGCTTGAAACAGATTCTGATTGAAAATGGTCAATTTTCTCGCATTCTCGATAATGACGCGCAAATCAATCATCAAGGCGACATCCTTGATGCTGAAGGTGGCATTGCAGTTACTCCTTTCTGTGAACCGCACATCCACCTAGATACTACTCAAACTGCTGGTGAGCCTAACTGGAACATCTCTGGCACTTTGTTTGAAGGTATTGAGCGTTGGGCTGAGCGTAAAGAACTGCTATCAATCGAAGACGTAAAGTCTCGTGCCAAGCAAACACTGAAATGGCAGATAGCTAACGGTGTTCAACACGTTCGTACGCACGTTGATGTGTCAGACCCAACACTCGTTGCGTTAAGAGCGATGGTTGAAGTTCGTGAAGAGATGAAAGAGTGGGTCGACATCCAGATCGTTGCATTCCCTCAAGAAGGCATCCTTTCATACCCTAACGGCAAAGAGTTGCTTGAAGAAGCAGTGAAGATCGGCGCTGACGTTATCGGTGCTATCCCTCACTTCGAATTCACTCGTGAATACGGTGTTGAATCTCTGCATTACGTGTTCGAGCTTGCACGTAAGTACGACTGTCTGATCGACGTTCACTGTGATGAAATCGACGACGAACAGTCTCGCTTTGTGGAAACATTAGCAGCTCTTGCTCATAAGTTTGAAATGGGCGAGAAAGTAACCGCTAGCCACACGACTGCAATGGGCTCTTACAACGGTGCTTACGCATCTCGCCTATTCCGTCTATTGAAGATGTCTGGTATCAACTTCGTGGCAAACCCGTTAGTGAACATTCACTTACAGGGCCGTTTCGACGATTACCCGAAACGCCGCGGTGTAACGCGCGTTAAAGAGATGCTAGCAGCAAACATCAACGTTTGTTTTGGCCACGATGATGTGTTTGACCCATGGTACCCACTGGGCACAGCGAACATGCTTCAAGTTCTGCACATGGGACTGCATGTGACACAGGTTATGGGCTACGATCAAATCAACAACTCACTTGATTTGATCAGCAAGAACTCTGCTCGCACATTGAACATACAAGACAACTTCGGCATCGAAGAAGGTAAGCCAGGTAGCTTACTGATTCTTCCTGCTGACAATGGCTTTGATGCAGTGCGCCGCCAAGTACCAGTGCAGTACTCAATACGACACGGTAAGGTGATTGCAGAGACTCAACCAGCGAAAACAAAAATAAATTTAGATCAAACTGAAGATATCAACTTTAAGCGTTAATATCGTCTATACTAATGATCAAAAGGAAGCTGAGATGCTTCCTTTTGTTGTGTTGGACGAAGCGACAAAACTATCACTAAATCAGTGTAAATCTTGTACATTCGCACGGTATGACAAAAAAAGCACAAATTTCTTAAGCAATGCGTGTACATCTCAAAAGACTGTGTTAACATGCTCTCGCTCTGTTAGCCGGAGTTATTTAAGTTAGATGAATAGTAAAAAATTGACATGTAAAATCGTTACCCGTTTTTGTAAGTAGTTTTTCCTTATTTCTTAGCAATATTAAATAATTCAATTATCAGCGCATTGCATTAAATGCAATCAACAACTTAGAAAATTTATGAATAAGGGACAAATTATGTCTAACACAAATACTGGCACTGTAAAATGGTTTAACGAAGAGAAAGGTTTCGGCTTCATTTCTCAAGACAACGGCGGCGCTGACGTATTCGTACACTTCCGTGCAATCGTTTCTGAAGGCTTCAAAACTCTGAAAGAAGGCCAAAAGGTTTCTTTCGAAGTTGAAAACGGTCAAAAAGGCCTACAAGCAGCAAACGTTGTTGCTCAATAATTAGCTCTTATAGCTAAAAAGAATTTTAAAGCGCTGATTTTTATCGGCGCTTTTTTATGCCTGCTCATAAACATTTCCCCTCTTGATGCAAGCTTCACCCGTTAACTCTGAACAAATACAAATCACCAGCCAAGCCTCCCAATCTAACCACTCTCAGTTAAAGCTCGACGCCCAAATAACTTCACTTTTTGTATGCACTTCCAGAGACAACAACACTCATTTCTCAGCAATCTTTTGATACTAACTCACGCTACGCCGAAAGTTTGATAAGCCCAAATATGGTTAAAGAACAATCCATTAGATTGTACTTATGAATACGCAATCGATATTCATAATAAAAATGAGTTGTTTATCCAATCCTCATCCACTAATTATATAATTTTTAAAGCAAAGACCTTCGAAATCCGCTAACCTTGTTCGCAAGTGGCTTAGTTGTTTTGGTATCTGCAGTAAAAATAATGAACAAAGACGAATTTCAGAAATCCACCGCAAATCTAAAAAAAGCGGTGCCTCTTATGATGAAGAACAGGGTGTCAACGACACCTGCAAATTACGCACTTTGGTACACCTATGTCGATAACGCTATTCCCCAGCTAACTCAAGACATGGATGGTGTTTTAGAACACTACGGTATTTGTCCTCCTGCCGTTGGTGAGCAGCTATACAACAATTATGTTGCCAGCAAATCCGAAACCAATATCAATGACCTTCGCGCTAATTTGGAACTGTTAGTTTCTGAAGTTTCCAATTCAATGAATGACACCCTGACCGACACCTCCGCTTTTTCTGACATGATCGATAAAAGCTTCGAGGACTTGGCTCGTGTTGATAATGAAAGCTTATCTATTGATGAAGTGATGTCCTTGGTTCGACAGCTGGTGTCTGAATCCCGTCATATTCGTCACTCTACTCAGTTTTTAAACTCTCAGCTAAACTCTGCAACCTCAGAGATCACCAAGCTAAAAACCCAGTTAGTAGAAGTTCAGAAAGATGCGCTTTTCGATAGTACAACCACACTCTATAACCGTCGCTCTTTCGACCGTGACATAGAAACCCTGTGTGAAGCACAACAATCTTTGTGTCTGATTCTTCTCGATATCGACCACTTTAAAAATTTCAACGACACCTATGGCCACTTGTTTGGCGATATGGTGCTTAAAGCGATCGCTCGCAAGCTGAAGTTAAGTTGCCGTGAAGGTATTTCTGCCTATCGATTTGGTGGTGAAGAGTTCGCGCTGATTGTGCCTAACAAGTCTTTGCGTATTGCTCGTCAACTCGCTGATACCAATCGTCGCTCTCTAGAAAAGCTGTCGATTAAAGATCGCCGCAGTGGTCAACAAGTCGGCAGTATCACTGCATCGTTTGGTGTCGCTGAACTTGAACCCGGCGAATCAGCTCAATCGCTGATTGAACGTGCTGATAAGCTACTTTATGAAGCGAAATCACTTGGCCGTAACCGAGTCATGCCTTTGTAAAACACACCAACAATGCTCTTATCGACATATTAGTCGGCTCGTATTGAGACTAGAAAGCCCCAAAGTTCATTATCTTCGGGGCTTTTTTTCTTTAGTTGTATAAATTACTTTAGCTAACTAGGATTCACCGTTAGATCTGGAAGCAATAATTCAAGCAGTAGTCTTCACCACTCTTTGCTCTGAACTCTTTATCTTCACTGCATGCCTTTGGTTTACCCTTTGCGTCACCTTGAATCAAACTGATCCAGTGGCGCATCGCTGCAATGGTCTCTTCACGCATTGTGGTTGTTGCTTCCATTGGTGATTGGCCAAACGTGGTGCATGATTCCAACTGAATATCATCAATTTCTACTAGCTCAATACAACCTGTCCCTTTGTGGCAACCAAACATCACCTCTAGGTGGCTGCCACTGCCATCTCGAAACAAGATAGAGTCTGGGTCGTTCTTCTCACCCATGTACGCTACAAACTGCTTAGGGTGCTTCAGACCGCTGTGCTGACCGTCTTTAAAGTAAGCCATAATATGGCGGTAATCGACTACGTAGCTGGTTACGTCTTGATGTGAGCCATTCTCTAGTGGGAATAGTCGATCAAGCAGCTGCTTTGCTTTCACTTGCTTTTCAGTTTGCTGATTAGCATTGATTGTCTCCACGGCAAAGACAGCTTCAGCGATAAATGGCTTTGATTGTTTTTGGATTTCTGTTTTATCGAATGTAAGCATATTCATAGTCTTTCCCTCTTGACCAGTCCGGTGATAACCACCGATTTCTACAGCAAAAATGTGTCCTAGAGCAATTATTCCAAACTAACGTTTAATTTATTTGTCATTTTTTGAATTGCTTAGTTTGTAGATTAGCGCTTTTTTACATACAATTTCACAACAAAAATTTTACAATGTGAATTTTACAAATATGGCCTTGTCAAAAAGTTTAGTTCGTCAGTCACATTTCCTAGGTACGAAAATACGTAACCTAAGAAAACGTAACCATTTAACGATGGAAGACCTGTCTGCGCGTTGTATTAGAATCGACCCAGAATGTGCTCCTTCCGTTTCTTACCTTTCAATGATTGAACGTGGAAAGCGGGTTCCGAGCATCGATATGCTGGAAGTGATTGCACAGGTCTTTCAGAAGAATCCGACGTGGTTCCTCGACGACGAATCTGAACAACAAGCCATTGCTCCTGATAAGGGGAATCGTGGTGGGATAAGTGGCATGGCGCTCGAGCCGAGCTTCCTATTCTCAAACGACATCCTGCAAATTGCGATTCCTGAGATGCTGTCACAAACGGGCATTTCAGGCCGCCAGTTTGCGCACCTCTTGATTCGAGCACACCAAGAGAGCAACCAGAACCACTTCCCTGACCTTGAGCGCGCTGCGGAAGAAGTAGGCTTAAAACGTCTTAACCTCAGCGTAGAAGACCTGATAGACATCGCTAGAAGCCTAGGAATCAACATCCGCTGGGTGACGCGCACGCCGCAAGACGTCGTCGATGAGCTCGGAATTAACGCTAAGCAGTTAGTGACCTCCTTCTTTGAGCCTCCCGGTACTATCTTCTTAAACGAGATTCTTAAAGAGTATCCAACTCGTCTGAAATACGACCTTTCGGTTTATATCGGTCATTGCATTCTGCACAGCAAAGAAGGCCTAAAGAGTGTGTTGTCGGTCGGTAACAACAACACGTGGGACGACAACCAGGTATCAGGCTCTTCACAGCTCAACTCCCAAGATATTCTTCAAGCATGGCGAGACTTTGAATCCAGCTTCTTTGCTGGCGCACTTCTGTGCCCGAAAGTCCCGTTTAGGCAGCTACTTGACCGCACTGGTTACGAAATCGACGTTCACAAAAGAGCAGGGGTTTCCCCCTCTGTTGCGATGCGTCGAATGACTGTAGTATCGCCCTACCCTCACTGGCACTACTTTGATGCTTATGGGCCGGGGAAACTCAAGGCGGTATATCGCGGGAACGGGATTCCGCTACCTTGGGGAAATATGAGAACGGTCGCTGACCCATGTCAACATTGGGCTGTGTTCCGTCGATTATCAGAACCTCGAGCGGGAAGCTCGGCTCAAATCTCCATTTTGAACGTGGGTGATGAGCCAAGAATCTACTGCTGTGAATCCATCAATATGACGGATCCTGCGGGTAACAATCGTGTGTTGTGTGCTGGTATAGATCTCAACCCTGCGATTGATGCTCAAGGCGGTAATTCAAGAGACATAGCAGAGCAGCTTAAAGCGTCATGCGTTAACAATGGTGGCTCTGTGGCAATTCCGCGTAACATCAAAAAAGATCTCACGACAATAGCCAAGATTCTAAATATAAATTGGATTGAACGTGGGATTGAGACAGAGGCGAGGCTTATCTGCTCCAGAGGTGGAGAATGCCCACGCCAGCCAAGCTGTTACTCGAAGTGTGGTGAGTAAAAAAGTAATAACAAAAAATAGAACCTAAAATTCAGGCAAAAAAAAACCAATCACAATAAGGGTGATTGGTCATATATTTTGTGTGAACAAGAAAGGTTCACTAACAACGTCAGTTGGCTAGGTGACCCTCGGCTTAAGAAGGGTCACTATTACTAATGCAGCATGCGTGCCAACTTTTAAAACACGTATTTACTACGCATCTGGACACGTATTGGCCGTATATCCTTGTTTGTTTTGCAAACTGGAATTGCAAATTGCGAAAACCAACAAAAACGCTAGTGATTATGTTGTTATTAATGAATCATTAAAGATTCATTACCCTTCCCCAAAATGCCATATTTCCCTTAGATTCAATCACTTTAAACAGCAATAAACCTCCCCCTAGGGTTACTCAACATCAACAATACCCCAAACAGCGCCCATAAAAAAACGCGAACATTGAGATTCAATATTCGCGCTTATTCGATTTCTATGACAGAAAGAACTTAACCCACCAGACGCCTTTTTATAAAGCGACTCCTGTTCATTGCTCTTTCAATATCTCAGAAAAGATTACTTCTGAGGAGCTGGCTTAGAACGGCTTCGAGACGGTTTGTTTGTCGAAGGTTTGTTGCTTGTCGGCTTATTTGACGACTTGCTTGGGCCGTAGCTACCGCCGTAACCAGACTTCTTAGGTTTGCCTGCAGGTTTACCCGCGCTGCTAGGTTTGCTCAGAGTACTCTGAGAACCCGCGTTATTTGCAGCAGGTTTATTGCCCGCACTACCGCGCTTGAAGTTGCTACCGTTGTTTCTTACTGATTTATCTTCAGCTGTCGCGGCTGAGTTGTTTTCAGCCGGCTTCTTTCCAGACGTTGGCTTACGTTTTGGCGCTGAGCCATTGCCAGCTACATGACGCTTGTTCTTACCTGCTGGCTTGTGCCCGCGAGCGTTATCACCAGAGCGTTGACCATCAGCATGTTCACGTGGCTGTTTTGCTTTATTCGGTTTCTTAGGCTTGATTGGACGTGAATCCAAGCGAGACTCAGGTAACTTATTTACTGGAGAGAAACCTTCCAGTTCACGACGCTCTAGCACTTGTTGAATCAGGCGTTCAATACCGAACAGCTCACCCACTTCATCAGCACAAACCAATGAAATCGCTTTACCTACTTCACCTGCACGGCCAGTACGACCGATACGGTGTACATAGTCTTCTGATACATGAGGAAGATCGAAGTTAACTACTTGAGGCAGTTGCGGGATATCGATACCACGAGCGGCGATATCAGTTGCAACAAGTACTCGTACCTTACCTGTTTTGAAGTTCTCTAAGGCTTTAGTACGTGCACCTTGGCTCTTGTTACCATGGATAGGTGCAGCAGTGATGTCTTGCTCTTCAAGGAAGCGAGCAAGCTTGTTCGCACCGTGTTTCGTCTTGCTGAACACCAACACTTGTTGCCAATCGTTATCTTTGATTAGCTTCGCTAGCATTGCGCTCTTTTTCTTTTTGTCTACTGGGTAGATGCTTTGCTCAACCGTTTTTGCCGTTGAGTTTGCAGGGCTTACTGAAATCTCAACAGGATTGTTCACCAAGCCTTTCGCTAAGCTGCGGATATCATCAGAGAACGTCGCTGAGAACAGTAGGTTCTGACGCTTCTTAGGCAAGAAAGCTAAGATCTTACGAATATCGCGGATGAAACCCATGTCTAGCATGCGGTCCGCTTCATCTAGCACTAGGATTTCTAGTTGGTCAAAACGCACTGCATTTTGGTTGTATAGGTCAAGTAGACGACCAGGTGTTGCCACCAACACGTCACTACCTTTACGCAGTTTTTGCATCTGAGGGTTAATCTTCACACCACCAAACACGACCGTCGAAGTCAGCGGTAAGTTAATACCGTACTTCACTACGCTGCCATTCACTTGCGCAGCAAGCTCACGAGTTGGCGTTAGCACGAGCGCACGAACTTGGTTCTGACGTACGCGAGTACCTTTCGATAACATTTCAAGAATAGGTAGCGTGAAGCCTGCAGTTTTACCTGTACCTGTTTGAGCAGCGGCCATAACATCTTTGCCCGTTAGGACAGCTGGCACGGCTTTCTCTTGTATTGGTGATGGCTTATCGTAACCTTGTGCTTCAATAGCTTTAAGGATCGGTTCAGAAAGGCCAAGGGAGGTAAAACTCATAGATTATTTTCTCAGTTGAATAACATTTAGTATGAGCAACACGTTAAAAAGTGCGTTGCTTCAGCTTTTGCTCATCAAATACATTGATACGGAGCAAAGCGCGGTATTCTGAGGCTTTTCCCCCCATTCAGCAACTAAATTCTAATCGCAGCTAAAATTCAACCTAGATAACTTGTCGCTTCTGTTCGTACATTTTTTCATCAGCGGCTTTTAAGAGCGCATCGACATCATTGTAGTTGTTATTGTGAATAACCCAACCCACACTGATTCTGAGATAAATAGAGTGCGCGTCGTACACAACTGGTGCCGAGCATATCGCCTTTCGTAGTTTAGTCACGATCGACGATACGTGTTGATCATCGATAATGCGTGGCAACAAGACCAAGAACTCATCACCGCCTATCCTTGCGACGATATCTGAAACACGCAGCTCACTTCTGATGCGGTTAGCACACTCAATCAATACCTGATCGCCTGCCGCGTGACCATAAGTGTCGTTGATTGCTTTAAACCCATCGAGGTCGATATTTACAACGGCAAAGGTTCTCGCTCTCTGTTTTTGAGTGGTTTTGAAGGCCTGCTTGAGGCTATACATGAAGTATCGACGATTCGGTAACATCGTTAACTCATCATGCATAGAGCGGCTATCTGCAATGCGGTAAAGGCGATAAATAGTAAAGAAAGCAAACGCCAGCACTAATATTATGGAGTAGCCCACCAGCCTTACCGCTTGGATGCGATACCAAGGCTCATCCATCAATACATGTTCGTTACCGGAGAGAGCAAGGTACCAACCCCCGTATGGAAAACTCACCTGTTCAGTGGCAAACGCATTATCAAACACATCCTGAGTACCATAAAAGACAGCGCCATCTTTCCCTGAACTGTTTGCACCACGAATTGCTAATTCATACTTTTTCTCGATCTTGCCGATTCCAACATCTTCAAACAGCTCATCTAAACCGATAACAGCACTGGAGACACCCCAATAATCTTGATTAAAAGGCGGATCTCGGAAGATCGGAGTACGCGTAATGAGGGCTTGCCCACCTTGAAACAACTCAAAGGGACCAGCAATAAAGGTGTTGCCAAGATTACGGGCTATCTCAACAGACTCCCATTGATTTGGGTGATCACGATAATTAATACCGAGAATCTGCTCATTACCTTCCAGCGGGTAAACAAAATTTAGAATGTCGTCTTTGGCGAGTCCGATAAGTCGAATATGGAAGCCATCTTGAATGATATTCTCAGCAATCTTATCCCAATTTTTCACCTCACCATCGGGATTGATGGTCACTAAGGTCGAGAAATTATTGAGGATATACATATCTGACACGATCGCGGCTTCAATCCGAGAACGAATAATGGATAGTTGCTTTTTTGCCTGTGAATACGATTCGTTTTTAAGAAAAGTTAATTGCTTGGCATGAAAGAACTCAATTGCGCTTACTATCGCAAGGAAAAAAAGAAAAGCTACTACTCTGGCAGACCACTGCTTGCTAGAACCACTTGGCATTTACGAACCTCTAACACTATTGTTCTATATACTGCCTTATAACGGCTCATTTCTGGCTTATTGCTCCAGTATGCCGCTAAGTCATTAAAAATCCATACTAACGTCGACTATCTATCAAATATTGAGTGATCCATCACTTCAAAATTCTTTACCAAACGAATGGTTTAATCAAAAAGGGTTAGTGAACCTTATAAAGCTTACATTGTATTGACTCAAACCTTACATTAAAGGATTCATCGATGTTATTTTACATAGACTATTAATCAACTTGGTACCTCACGACATGAAGCTAAAAACGATTACACTGTGCACATTACTATCGGCCTCAGTTACGGTCGCTGTTCACGCACAAGAGAACGCTCTGGCGACAAATGTACCGAGTATTCAAACCCAAGCAGATTCTCTCAACTCTCATGAACAATCTTTCAAACAATCTGCAGACCTCATTCGTACCACCTACGAAAGCCAGCTTTACACTCTGCCTGCATTCAAAGAAGGTCATTACGGGCTGCGCATGTATCGCCAAACATTAGACGATAAGTATTCTGCTGCGGTGTGGAGTGACATGGCACGAGTGGCAAGTAAGCTCAGCACCCTGTCGAATGACGTTCATACCATGGAACAAATCGTACTCTACTCAGAGAAGCGCGTTGCTTCTTATGTTGGCGATAATGATGAGCGCAGTGTTCGACGTTACAACATCACCAAGCACATGCCAGAATATCTCTACCTTGGTGTTGACCTCCTAGGCTCTATGGCTCGTGCTAATGAATACGGTTTAGAGCACAAGAACGATGCTAAGCTGCGTGAGATCATTCGTCGCTATGACTTTTCACGATACGTGACCAACGAAGATATGGTGAAAGCGTGGGCGGCTCAACTCGCCAATCAAGTCTACTGGCTGCGCCAACTGGGTGAACAAGATGTCGTTGATGAGTTTGTCGAAACCTTCAAAAAAGCGTACCCAGACGATGAAGATAAGAAGCTTTCAAGTCAGCAATTTGGCAACAAACTCTACGGCATGACACACGTCATCTTTGGCGATTCCGAGTACTATCAGCATCAAGTGAGCGAGCAAGATCATCAATGGATCTACGATTACTTCAGAGAAAACATCGATACGATTCTGTTGCGTGCGAAAGAAGATGTGATTGCTGAGGTTGGATTGACCTTCTTACTGGCAGGTTTAGAAGATGACCCAGTTCTAGAGAAAACTCGACTCGCGATTCAAGCTTCTATCGATGAGAAACAAGGCATGATCCCTTCTATCACTGGTGATTTTGATCTTGAGTACGGTGAACACCGCAATGTGCTAGCAATCATGCTACTCGATTGGCAGCAAGTGAATGAAGCGCCGACCTATGAAGGCAACCCTAAGGTATTTACTAACATCCCTTACGGACTTATTAAAAACCAACCACCGAAGAACTAGCAGCATACCTAGCCTAGGTTGGTCATAGAACCCAAAAAGCCGCATACCTTTCAAGGCTGCGGCTTTTTGCTGTTTACTACGTCAGTACTCGTATCAAAAGTTGTTAATATCAAAACCTGCGTAAAGATAAAAACAAAGACGACATCAAGCTCCTGACACGGCTTTGTTCATCACTATCGTAAAATCCCCTTCTGCGTAGCCCTCCGTTAAAGAGACATCATCGCAGAGCGTTTTACAGAAACGATAGACACCTTGAGGGTGATAACTCATCAAGGTATTACGCGAAGGATACTGGCTTGAGTTGAGAAGATTAAAAATCACCGTCTGATTCGCCAGTTCATACATGCGAGTAATCATGTTTGTCAGATAATCAGAATCACGAGAGATGTAGTTCAGTGAACCACTAGCGATGACAATGTCGTGCGCCTCAAGGTTCATTTTGCTCATATCACCCGCCAAAAACTGACAACGATCTTCTGTGTAGTTTTGCTTCGCCTTCTTAAGAAAGCCTGCGTGTTGGTCAACGCCGGTATAAGATTGAATACGATAGATGCTGTCGAGCAGTTCAAACAGCTCGCCATAGCCGCAACCCAAATCTAAAACACTCTTCTTTTCGAAGTCCGCCGCACGAGCGATTACTTCAAAGCGACACAATTGACTCTCTTCGCTAGTCCAACCTAAAGCTTTAGCCTTGTCGCCATTCGAGCGGTTAGTTTGTTTCCGATGATAGCGATACACCTTCCAACGATCGAGCCAGTGCATTCAAATCAGCCCTACTTCAATGAACATCAGCACACCTTGATAAGATTAAGCTTTAGAACTTGAAGAAAAGAGCCCACCGATTTTATAACCGATCGCATAGCAAACCACGGCGACAGTAACAAACACCAATGCCGAGAAGAAATACGCTACAGACGCTGCGACACCAGCCCCCCACACCACGCTGAACACCAAACCGAGATAAGCCTCTTTTGGCCACTGGTAGATAGGAAACTGAGCGCCGCCAGCAATTAGGTAAACCATCGCAAACAAGCCAATGAAGGTAACAATAAGACCGATGAGAACGCGAATGTTCATGGAGAGACCCTTGATTAATTTAGCTTGGTTGCCATTGTTCCTAATCGAAAGCGGATATGCTTAGTCGGAACCGAATATTCTCAATCGAAATCGAATGTTCTTAATCGAAGCCGAAAGTTATTAATCGCAACCTGATGATATTCAAGTATATCGGATAAAAGGAACTGGCTCTATTACTCTTCCGAGTGAGCTTTTACTCACGATAGACAAATCACAGTCGACGGCCAAAACCTGATTTCGCCTGATTAACAGGCACAAAAAAGCGGACACCCTCCTTACGTTAACTCCGTAAGTAAAGTGTCCGCTTTAACTGAATATAGCTTAAAGCAGGATGAAAATACCCGCTAAGCATGCACTCATTAGGTTTGCTAGCGTACCAGCAGCTACAGCTTTCAAACCTAAGTTTGCAACTTCAGCACGGCGCTCTGGTGCCATAACACCGATTGAACCTAACTGAATCGCAATAGAACCAATGTTAGCAAAGCCACATAGAGCAAAAGTCACGATCACTTGGCTGTGTTCAGATAACAGAGCTTTGTTCTCAACGAAGTCGATAAAAGCAACAAACTCGTTCATAACGATCTTCTGACCGATGTAAGAACCTGCCATCAATACTTCATCACTCGGGATACCGATCAGCCATGCAAGAGGCGAGAACAGGTAACCGAAGATAGCTTGCAGCGTAATGCCCGCAAAACCGAACGTTTCACCTAGACTTTCTAGGCCAGTGTTGACCATCGCAATCACACTCACGAAGGCAACCAACATTGTACCAACCGCTACTGCAACCTTCATACCGTTCATCGCGCCGCTTGCCAATGCATCAATCACGTTGCTTTGGTCAGCTTTATCGAGCTCAATGTGGTCGTAGTCACTTGGTGTGCTGCGCTCAGGAACAATGATCTTCGCCATTAACAGGCTACCCGGAGCCGCCATAAAGCTTGCAGCGATAAGGTATTTAAGCTCAACACCAAGGCCAGCATAACCACCAAGTACACTACCCGCTACCGACGCCATACCACCTGCCATTACAGCAAACAGTTCCGAACGAGTCATAGACTTTAAAAAGGGACGAATAAGAAGAGGAGACTCACCCTGAGAAAGGAAGATATTACCTGTAGCAACCAGAGATTCAGCTTTACTTGTACCCAGCAGTTTTTGCACCGCTCCGCCCAAGATTTGAATCACTTTTTGCATGACGCCTAAGTAATAAAGCGCAGAAATCAAAGCACTGAAGAAGATAATGATTGGAAGTACGCGAATCGCGAAAATGAAACCTTCAGTAGCCAGATCACCAAATAGGAAAGCGATACCAACGTCTGCAAAACCAAGCAAACTCGAAACGCCATTGCTTAGGCTTGTTAACGCCAGTTGTCCCCAAGGGAAATACAATACTAAGGCTGCAAAACCGATTTGAAGTAATAGTGCACGAGAGACCGTTTTCCAGTTAATTGAAGAACGACTTTCAGATAACAGGAACGCGCAAGCAATCAGTGCAAGAACACCGACAAAACCAAATAGAATATTCATAATGTGTCCTAGTAATCCTTAAAGAGTGAACATGAGCCAAGCAAATGACATCAAAGGAACAGGACAAAGAACCGCAAGCAAAACGCTACGCGATGAAGGAGCTAACAGGGTTAGCGAATGTAACAACGAGTTGTTCATGTAAAAAATCACCTTATACAAGCAGTGGAACGTAGCTGGTCCGGTCCGTGGGGTCATTCACATATCCATGTGACGGCTTGTATTGGCTAAGCACCGGCTTAAAACCGGAAGAGAAGTATAAACAGTTAAGTGAGACTTTCATCACATTTTTTAACGCAAACGATCGCGCGATCAAGGATTAAGCAAAATGTATTGTTTGTCGTCGTTTTCGAGCTTCAAAACTGTAAACAATCTGTAGGGAGTTGAATTTGTAATGTTAAGTCTTTAAGTGTGTGAGGGCTTTGTTTCCTAATTGG
>NZ_JBFROI010000046.1:0-42880 GCF_041471405.1 Vibrio sp. 10N.261.52.C11 | reverse complement strand
AATTAATAATTAATAATTAATATTTAGAGAAAAGCGTTAGTTCTCGCGTACACTTATTCACAGAACTCCAAGTGTGACTCCCCAAAACACAAACTTCACCAAAAAACCTAATCTTAAAATTTGATGTACTTATGTTATTCCGACAGATATTTTAATCACCATTCCCAAAAATCCACTTCATATCTAAACCGTTCAACCTCCTTCTCGGTCAGTTCCGGTATTACTTTGATAGGTCTTCCTCTGCGTTTAGGGGGAGATTTCGTCGGCTTAGGTTTGGAGGCTCTCACTTTTCGAGTTTTAGGGTTATTCACAAGCTGGCCTGATAATATTCCACTAATAACTTCCCCTATCGCCTCAGCAGATTGCGATACTTGCACATCATCCACGTGAGCATAACGAAGCGTGGATGAAATACGCGTGTGACCCAACAGTTTCGACACCATCGGAATAGGGAACCCCTCTAACACCGCATAACTGGCAAAGGTATGACGCAAATCGTGAATGCGAACATCCTCGATATGGGCTAAGGCTCGCACCTGTTGCCAGACCATACTAACCTTAGTCGACCGACTCACAAAACGACGCAAAGGCATAAACACATCATCGTGTGATTCGCTACGCTGTGTCCATGCTTGCTTTGGTATGTCTGAAAGGAGTTTCTGCGCTTCCTTGCCCACATACACCACCTTCGCACCCGTTTTGCTGTCCGGCAAGTGCCACTCCCTGCCTTTAACAAAAGACCATTGTAGGCCTGTTACCTCTGAAATTCGACACCCCGTTAACAGCACCAGTTTTAGCACCTGACAACAGCACGCTTCCAGATTACCTTGCTGGCTGACCACAGTTAATGCCTTATCCAATCGCGCTAACTCATCCAAACTCAAAAAACGATTGAGCTTTTTTTTTGCGACTTTGCTTGAGACCCTCACAAGGGTTTTCCATGCAATAACCTTGCTTCACCGCATATTTGAAGATAGAACGAAGCACATCAAGATTACGGTTGGCAGCCCCTGCGTAATTCTGGCTGAGTTCATCAAACCAACGATGCACATGAAACGAATCAATACGGCTGACAGGAAAACGTCCAAACTCGGGCAACAAATGCCTTCTTAAGGCGCTCGACGCTGTCCCTTGTGTACTCAGTTTCCATCCCTTGCAGACCTTATCCGTCCATTCTTCTTTCACCAAAGCATCAAAGCGAATTAACCGTATCGGTTTCGTCTCTTTTTCTAAAAAAGAAGACTGTAAAGCTTGCACGTGTTGTCTGGCTTGTTTTAGGGTGAATTGTCCCACGGCCGCTAACGTCTTATTGGGAATGGGTAGATAAGTCACATAGAAACGGCGATCATCGGCATAGACTCTAACCCCTAACGCGGGAATTTTGGTATCCCACACCGTATACGTTCGAGTTTTTGAATGAAGAGATTGAATCACTTTAGAAGTGAATAACAGTGACTTCATGAGCGCATCCCCTTAACGAGTACACCCGACACATGAGAGGCCGCCTGACACACGTCCTCACGTCCCAAATGCGCATACTTTAGCGTCGTTTCCGCTTCAGCATGCCCCAAAAGACGACTCAGCACGATCACGTTCACCTTCGACTGAATGGCAATACTGGCGTAGGGTGTGGTCAAAAATTGAAAATACAGGGGCATTTTTGGAACACTTTCCAATTAGTCTTTGTTTTCACTAAGAGGCTAAATTATCGATGAAAAACGCCCCTATTGGAAGGGGTTGGGGTGTAGATTTGACCACACTGTTTTTACATTAACGCCAAGTTACTCTTATACAGGGGCACTTTCACCCCAAAAATACAGGCTAGAAATGAAAAAATTCTAGAACGCACCATCGCATCAAACCAATCAAATATCCTTTTATATACTGGAGGCATTTCGTGAACAGTATCTAATCCTGATTTTCATTATAAACCCTTAACGAATATAAATTAAATGTAAATAATTAGCTCTTAGCCTTTGTGTTAACTTATAAAATAATAAGTAACTATCTACTTACTCTGGCAATAAGTAACAAAACAATAAGGGAATTCTTCATGGAAAGACAAATAAAACTATTTTCACTGAAGAGAAAAGGAGCAGCAGTCCCTAAAGTAAACATAATTAGTATCAAATCAACTTTCTCATGAAGACGAAGCTTCTGGGTTTAAAGATACTTAATTTCAATTAATTTTGGTCGTTAAAATTATGGTTTTTCTTATAAAAAAGAGTGCGTTGCTATGAAAAATGAAAAGTCAGTGAAAACAATTCAAAAAAAATCGAAGTTTAGAGACTATTTACGCTATCTGCGGATTAAATTTAAAAGGTATAATTTTAAAAGTGGAAAAAATAAAAATGCATCTCTCGATGTGAGACACCTTTCTGACCATTTAAAAAAAGACATTGGTATATATGATAAAGACCACTAACATCATTAATATCTCTTCGTACTCTTGTCTTACTCGTTGTGTCACAAAGTTTAGTTGCACTACATGCGCACTGATTTTTAGAGGCAATTAGGCTGCTGTCTGCAAAATGTCTCCCAAAAAGATAATCCTTCAGGATTATATGAGCTGTCCATTTTAATTATCGACCATAGTTCCACTCCTACAAGGGTGGAACTAGCTTCCTCATCAGGTTTCCATTCCGGGCACTGATACATCTTACCTTGCCAGTGACTTTGCTCAACGATTAGACAATGGTCAATATTGTGTAGAGACAGATAGAAAAGGAGTACTTCTTTGATTTCATCATCAATGCTACAGGAATACAACGTTCACTCGATAGAAGCAATCCGGTACTTGATAGCCTGCTAAGTCAGAAACTGGTGATATTCAAATGGGCTTGTATGCTCTTGGGCGGATAACTTGTGGTGATTTTTACATAGTCAATAACATAGATATGATTAATAACCAAATCTCCACTTTATTGTCATCCTTCAAGCTAAAAAAAGGGGAAACCAAAACATGTATCTAGCCTCATTCATAGCTTTGGTTGGCTCGCTCTTATTTACATATTTCGAGATACCACTAGGTGTAATGTTCGGTGCCCTGATTGCTCTTTTGTTAACGGTAAAAACAGGGTTTACTCTAGCTCTTCCCAAAAGCACATTGACCGGAGTACAGTTAATCCTTGGTGCCACAGTGGGCTCAATCGTCCCTATGCAGACTCTTTCCAAGGGTTATCCGATATTACTTTTTGTGGGACTCGTCCTTTGTATGTCCGCACAAGTTCTCACCTCGTATCTCTGGCTTTCTAAGCGAGAGAAATGGTCAAAATATGAAAGCCTACTTGGGGCGGTCCCGGGAGCGATGGCCTCGGTTCTTGTCATTAATGAAAATCACAATTCACCTTCTAGTAAAGTGATTTTCACTCACACAGTTCGACTCATTTTCTTAATCATAGCTTCCGCTCTTCTTGTCTCAGCGGACAATTCACCAGTTCCTGGGCCGGCTATTTCCTTAGACAACCTTTGGATACTTCTCCCACTTTTCCTCGCCTACTTTTCAGGTTTGCTTCTCGATAAAATTGGTACTCCAGCACCGTATATGGTGACTGGGATGTTAGCAACTATGTTTGTGAACTCTGAGTTACCGTCATACAACTTTCTTGTCCCGACAGAGCTTGTTTTTATTGCAACATCCGCTCTAGGGGCATTAATTGGGATTCGTCTAAAAGATATAACCGTTGTAGATATCTTCTCTTATGCGCGAGCTGGGATTATTGCTACAACGTTAAGTCTTACAGTCACAGTTGTTTTTGCATATATATTCAGCAAGCTAATTGATAAGGAGTTCATCGTACTCTTGATGTCGTGGGTTCCGGGCAGTGTGGAGTCTATGACTGTCGCTGCCATTTATCTTGGACTAGAGCCTGCATTAATAATGCTTAGTCATATCATTCGCATGATAATGCTTCATTCTATCCCTCTCGGCTTCAATATTTATAAGTATTTACGGAGACAATTATGAAATGGGACATTGGTGTTGGCTTGGTTTCATTAAAAAACCTCAGTTAAGACTGGTTTTTTGCTTTTTCCATTCCTAATAAGCTCTTTTCACTTAAATGCATTTAATTTACCTATTGAAAGAAATTCAACTGGAACTTCCGTTCTTCAACGGTATCCAGTCTGTACTTTGTAGTATTGAAGAGCGGAGTTACGCTGCTTCTATCTAAAAACATCAGAAACAATAAAGCTTGAGAAGTACAATATCCTCTCATCATTTTTTGCTTTGAACACATTATTCATCATCGGTAAATCTATCTAATTTCTATTTAGACCGTCAACCTCCTTCGGTAATCACACCACTCCCAAAAAGTGAACACTAAGGCGATCTTTTCCCAGAGCACACCCAGAGCACAGTCCCAATGCATGGCGGCATAACACGTCTCTGGACAATTCCGTGTTATATGTATTGTTAAATTAGCATTTAACGGATTACTTTAGGTACAGCAAAACCCCTAATAGTGGTCAAATTCACTTAGCCACTACAGAACAAAAAATATATTGATACAGTGCATTTACTAGGGGAGCATTCAACAACCTCTGCTCTAACGATGAAGAGGTGGACACTTCACTGCAAAGTTTTCGCATACTCGCGCATAACTCTGGCATTGTCCGCGTACTCTTCATTACCACATGGTTCACCGTTGTTGCTGCTCAGAGGGCTTGAATAAGCAGGGACAACCTTTTCAGAATAACTCATGACTGTCCCGTAGTTAGAACAATGAAAAGCTCCAGAATAAGGTTTTACTTTACTTCTATTTGCAGCAAAGACCTGTTCCATGATCCAAAAGTCTCCACTTTCAGAGTTAGGCCGTTCATGCATTGCCCACCCTAAATGTCCTAGCTCATGTTCTAGCACGGTAATCGGGAAGTCCTCCGCAAGCAGTACAAAGCTGTCGTTCAAGTTAACCATTGTCATCCCATTAATCTCCTCTTCGATGACCAATGGATGATTATCACTTAAAACCAAAACATACTGCTCTTTTGGAGCGTCTAAAAACGAGTTTACCTTCGAAGAACTGATTGCTTGTTTTAGGTCTGAATGCACAGAGGAGATAGACATACTGTCATGAGATATTGATACAGAATGGCTATCCTTGAACACACGAGTTATAGGGATGCATGAGTTAGACAGTATCGTATTAGACATCTTTACCGCTTCTTGCAATCTGCCTTTTAACTCTTCCTTGTTACCAATCTGATTATCAATATAAAAGGTGACATTGGAATTAACGCTTCTTTCTTCTTCGCACTCCGGGAAAGTAAAATTTGGTTTCGTATTTCTTTGGCTGTGCATAATTATAATTACGATCACAATAGAAGCGAGAGTTAAATTTCTTTTAGTCTTTTTCATGAATCCCTCGGTCACTATTGAGCGTTAAGTCATTAAATGTTTTAAAAAGAATAAACCCGATACTAACAATAGGAAATAATTACCACCACTAATTATTTATCGGTCACTACGGTGATATAGGCGACCTTAATGATTAAATTATGTAATTAGCTTTTTTTGCTTCTTGCATGGCCAATGCAATTTTATTAGCCCCTGATTCAGCTATGTCTTTTAATTCCTTAGTGGTCTTTAATATTAGCTCGGACTTATCCATTATGTTCCCTCTATCTTTGAATTTTCGAAAGAAGCGTTAAATAAAGTAAAACGATCTAAGGAGAATAAACTAAAAATATCAACTATATTAATAATTAATTAATAATTAATTAATATCAAATCTTTACATACAGTAGCATTGCAGGCTATGGAAATTATCAGGCCTATACTAAGTATGAATAGTTATAATGACCCTTGAGATAAAATACGCTGGCATAATGAAGAACACTTCTCCATTGATGACGAAGTTGAATTTCATTTGGTTTCTTGGGGGAGTCCAAAAAACATTATTGAGTTTGGGGTATATCACGGGGCGAGTCTCGTTTTACTCGATAAGATTTACACCCCTGACTCCATCATAGGCATAGACGAACGCCAAGAGCATCCAGCCTTAAGTCAATACCGAAAGGGGTCTTCAGCACACTCTGTAATAGAGCCTTATTGTGGAGTAAAGCAAGAGCATACAGACAAGGTCATTCAAATATTAGAATCACACTTCCCCACAAAAAATGTAGATCTAATTATTGATGATTACAACCATTTATATGAACCAACAAAATCCGCTTTCTTGACATCATTCCCTTATCTAAAGTCAGGTGGGATATACGTCATAAAAGATTGGGGGTGGGCGCACTGGCCGGGCGAGTTTCAAAATAAAGAGTTACTTCCTGGAACTCCTTTAAGTAAGTTTATTTTCGAATTACTCATGCTTCAAAGCGTCATTCCAAATTTCATAGCTAAAATTGAAACTGATTATAATCACGTTGCTATTACTAAAGGAGAAGAGAGTAGCCCCAATAACCGAAAACTATTTGAACTCATAAAACGCAAGACCTCGATTCACATTGAGAAACAATGATAAGTTCCTACACTATATTAGCTCTAGCTATGACTTTAAGTTCATTAGACAAATGGATTTCACGAGTCTTTCTTAAGAAAAATCCTTTATGTAATGAATATTTAATAGCCTATCAAATTACATGCAGTTTACTGGCTGCTCTGTTTGTTATCTTCGAAATCGAACAAATCCCTACAAAATTCGACAATACAAGTGAACTTTGGGAGCTGTTGCTTTTAAGTATATTCAGTGTTTTCTCATGGCTTGGGTTTGCGTACTCAACCTTTAGGGCTCGTGCTTCAATTGAATTAGGCTCTGTCTCGATAATCTCTAAAACAAAGATCATTTGGAGTGCTCTGTTCGGGGTTAGCTTTTTAAATGAGACACTGACTTTCCTTCAAATGACTGGCGTTATACTGATACTTGTCGCTTCACTGCTCATCAGCACAAGTAACAACATGAATCTTCTTTTTTCAAACAATCTACACGCGTGGCTCGCGCCAATCTTTCTCACTCTAGCCATTGGTTTTGATAAAGTACTTACGTTGTACTTACCTACTAGCGTTATCCTTTTTATCGGTTTTTCTGGAACCGCTTTTTTGACGCCTCTACTATTTAAAGTTCATTATAGGTTAATCAAAAAAGTTCTATTTAACGCCGTAATAACAGCCACTTGCGGAACAGCAAGCTACTATTTTCTCTTAAAAGTGCTTAACACTAGCGCTTTTAGTTTAGTCATGGTTTTATTCCAAGGAGCCTTCATCCTCGATATTCTTTTTGGTTACTTCTTTTTAAAAGAGCGCACGAACCTTAAAACGAAAATAGTCTCTTGTTTACTCGCTACCCTTGGTATTTTGACTTTGGCTTCATAACGTACACTTATTTACAGAACTCCAAGTGTGACTCCCCAAAACACAAACTTCACCAAAAAACCTAATCTTAAAATTTGATGATTTTAAAACATCCCCGAGCGATACATGTTAGTCAATTAACCATTGTTGTTACAGCGTTTATAGCATATAAATCTCGCTGTAGAAAAAGGCCTAATTGAGAGGGGCTTTCTACTACAAACCTAATCGATTAATAGAGTTTTGTTAGAAAGCCTACTTAATGTTAGGCGTGGCTAACTATTGTTGCACTCTGCTCTCATTTTACACTCCCCCGTCAACCTCCCTTGGGAATCACATTAAATAATCTAAATTGATGCGTGAGCAGAAATTAAGCTAGCGCAGAATCCCTATCGTGATACTGATTTAACTCATTTGGTGTTAGGATAATAAAATGAAAAAGACCACGCCAACCCCACATGATGCCCTCTTTAAGCAGTTTCTCACTCATCCAGAAACCGCTAAGGACTTATTGGATATTCACCTGCCTGCTGAGCTGCGTGAAATCTGTGATTTGACGACCCTAAAACTCGAATCAGGCAGCTTTATTGAAGAAAGTTTACGGCCTTACTATTCGGATGTCCTTTATTCTCTTACAACGTCTCAGGGGGAAGGTTACGTCTACGCGTTAATCGAGCACCAGAGTCGACCAGATAAACACATGGCATTCAGACTAATGCGTTACGCTATCGCCGCCATGCAGCAACATATTGAAGCTGGCCATGAGCGTTTACCTCTGGTGATCCCGTTGCAGTTTTACCATGGTAAGGTCTCACCCTACCCGTATGAGATGAATTGGTTAAAAGGGTTCGTTAACCCTCTTATAGCTAAAGCGCTCTATACTCAAGATTTTCCATTAGTCGATGTCACGGTCATCTCCGATGATGAGATAATGCAGCATCGCCGCATCGCATTGCTTGAGCTTGTCCAAAAGCACGCAAGGCATCGGGATATCATGGATTTCTTTGAGCCTCTGGTCACATTGCTCTTAACCGATTACACTACAGATAAGCAAGTACAGTCATTGATGAGCTACTTACTCCAAGTGGGTGAAACGAACAACCTAGAGGCGTTAATTACGTCACTAGCCTCATCAGTACCGAAACACGAGGACACACTTATGACTATTGCAGAACAATTGCGCCAACAAGGCGAGCAACGTGGCCGCCAAGAAGGACGCCAAGAAGGACGCCAAGAAGGACGCCAAGAAGCCCTCAAGGAGATGGCGCGCAAGATGATGCTTAATGGTCTAGATCAGGAAGCCATTATGGATGTCACAGGATTGAATAAAGACGAACTAGCACAACTTTCTCATTAGCCGAGAAAGTATAAAGCCTTGCTAGTTTAAGGGCGAGGCTCCTGCTTTACGAAGACAACCCTCACGAATAGCGCTATCACTTCGCTTTCTGCTATAAAATTGCTCGATTCCGGACCAACTTGATGTGAGACATGCCTAGCTCTCGTTACGCTCAACTCTCATTCTTTTGACGACACGAACGACCGTTCGTGGTGACACTCCCACAAACTTAGCTGTTTCATTGATGCTCATCTCCTTAAGAACTCGAAGTTTGTAGATTTGTTCGTGCAACTCTAAATCGGGCCTTCTTCCTCGATACTTGCCCATTGTCTTAGCTTTATCTATGCCTTCCTTTTGGCGTCGACGTCGATCTTCGTAATCTTTACGAGAAATCGCCGCGAGCATATCCATCATCATGTTATTGATCGCTTTAATCATCGAATTCGTGAACTCATCGGATATTTCAGGAGCCATGGCGATGTGACTAGTTGGTAAATCCAAGCTAATGACTTTCAATTCCTTCTCGTACAGCATTTCTTTCAATTTAGACCAACTAGATTCATTTAGACGAGAGAGTCGATCAATCTGCTCAATCATGATCAAATCCCCTTTTTTAGCATCACTTAATAATTGCAGTAATTTAGGTCTTTGCAACGAAGCGCCAGATTCTTGCTCAACATACCAAGCAGCAATACGAAGTCCTTTTTGTTCAACAAATTCTGATAAGGTCTTTTTTGCTCTTTCTGCATCTTGTTCGATAGTTGATGCTCTTAAGTATCCAAATATGTACATAATTTTGATTAAGTGACTTTTAGGTTATGATCTAAATAGGTATGTCATTTATATTATGACATTTAATGGTTAGGTGCAATTTTCAACTAGTGACAATAAGGTATACCCAAACAACATACCCTCCTTCTCAAATTTAAAGTTTAATCATTGCTACAAGGAATAATAAAAATATGAAATGAGAAATCAAAGACTCAGCCAAATCCAAAAAGAGATATTAAGTTGTTTGGCAAAGGGATTCGTGAAGGGAGTCAAAGAAGGTAAGTCTACGGTGGTCAACCATGCTATTAACCAACTTCTTAGGAGAGAGGTCCCTCCAAACAACTTCCGCGTATCTTGTGAAATTATTGAGGAGCGAGGGCTAATCAGGCGCAAGAAAGTAAATTTAGATTGGTATATTAACATTACGCCCGAAGTATTTGATAAAGCACTTTAAGGGCTAGGGTTTATAAATAGAGGTGTATATAGAGTCATTTACACCACAATTTCCGCCTCCGCTGAAATATGAAGAAGCGCATCTTGCTGTATTACAATGGAATCAGGGGGCGATTACGAGCCGAGGAATGCATGTCGACCGATTTCCTAACAAGCCGCTTTACCAAAGTAGTCAATAGCCTACGGAGCAAGATATCAAGCACACAATCAACAAAGAGTTAGGGTTCAGTCGGACAACTGTGTAATCAATTATTAGTAAGCTTAATTACAAGCCTGTGCTTTAGATTTAAGCCAAAATACTAAAATCACCAAGTACACAATCATGTTGATCAGTAATGCTGCCTGTTAAAGTCGTTTCGCAGTATGAAAATTTAATATTCATATCATCCACGTTTCCGCTCACTAACACGTGGCGCCTTAAAACATCACCATTAAGTTGGTGAATAATCCCACCCCAAGAGAGGTTATCTTTAAATAAATTAAATGTGATCTTCATACTATTCCTATTTATTATTTATCGTTTTTTTCTTTTGTTGTTGAAACCAAAAAAGTTTACGGCCTGTTGTTCGAGACATGGTTGATCCTTATTTATTTTCGTTAGATATAACGAAGCTAGCAGTCTTTTAGAGATACTACTATTGAGATATATTAATAATTTTATTTATAAAAACGAAGTAAATAAGAAACGTAACGACAAATACAAAAAGTATTGGGAGAATATTGGATATTTTCGTGGGGAGTTATAAATAAGTACTCTAAGATGGGGGGAAGTGACGCAAGCGGTATCTCCGCTCGCGCCTACTTAAAATCTTATGCAGCTACAACGTTTGCAGCTTGAAGACCTTTTTGGCCTTGCTCTACTTCGAAAGACACTTGTTGGCCTTCTTTAAGAGTCTTGAAACCTTCAGATGCGATAGCACGGAAGTGAACGAATACGTCAGCACCGCCGTTGTCTTGAGTTAGAAAACCAAAACCTTTCTCTTCGTTAAACCATTTTACTACGCCATTTGTTTTGTTAGACATATTGTGTCCCTTATATAAGATAAAAATTAATCGCAAAATGCGATGCGCTGAGAGCTGGAATTATTTAATGTATCTATGAAGCTAAGGGAAACACTGAGGAAAACAACAATAACGAGGAATTCTGAGGGTTTTACTTTTACAACTTGATGTTTCATTTAATAACTCTGAACAACAGAGCGATGACATTATTATCCATTATCTCGTTTTTGTAAAGGTTTAATTTGAAGTTAACATATATCTTCCTGCTGCCCTGCAAAATACGATTTTTTACAAATTCACCTACACTTTTATCCCGAGACCTTATAAACAGTCGTCCGACTACACCCTAACTCTTTACTGAGCTCAGTTTATTCATGCCTTGGTTTGCAATCTCTTGAATGAGTTGGTGAGCGTCTTAGAGGTGCCTCCCTTCTGAGCGCGCGCTCTTGCCCACATCACTGTTAATATCCAAATCGCCCAAGTAATGAAAGACCAAACCGGCTTTCTTTCTCGCTAGCTGCTCAGCAATTTGCAAAGCATCAATGGTATTACGATCAAAATACGGTCGACTTTAGTAACGTGAATAACATCCCCTTCCCTCGCAAAGTCCAGCAACAGGTTAAGCAGTTCTCTCTCTGGGGATTCCCCCCCCCTCGCTTGCTCTTGGTGAATTTTTCATAACCTATAGCTTTAACCTGTTCAAGTTGAACGTCGAGCGTTTGGTCTTGAATACTGACACGGACATAGCCAATTTTCATGAAATGAACCCTAAAGTGAACATTAAGATAGTTTTAATTAAGTGTACATATACATTTAAAAGACTAACTGGACAGTTCTGAGAGGGGTAACAAGTCGTATCCACTAAATTACACCTTTATGGACACGCCATTGGATTAACCGTATAACTAAAATCATACAAATCAGTTAAAGCGTTCGATTCGTTTATAATGAACGAAAAGGAGAATATTATGCAATCACTTACTGCTAATACAGCTAAAACTAAATTTGGCGATTTACTAATGAAGGCTCAACGTGAACCCGTACAAATCAATAAGAACGGTTCACCGGTTGCGGTGATGATGTCTTGTGAAGAATATGAGCAACTTGAAGCCCTGAAATTGATGGTGGTGAAATCGCGCTTCGAACAAGCAGAGGCCGATGTTCTATCAGATAACCTAGTCGACGGTGACGATTTCATGAATGCACTTGACCAAGGTAAATTTGATTAATGACGCAATATAAGCTTTCTTATGCAGCGCAGTCTGATCTCATTGATATTCGTCGCTATACATTAGAGCGATGGGGGCAAACACAATGGACCACTTACTTTTCAGAACTAAAGTAATCAATGGAATTACTGACTAGCAATAAGTTGATCGGCATAGAAGTTTCAGAGTTGGGCCAAGACTACTTCCGCTTTCCTTTGAAGCACCATGTGATTTACTACATTCGAAAACAAGAGCTCCTCATTATTGCAGCCGTTTTTGGTAAGCACATGTCTCCCGCCAAGCACTTTTCACAACTCTCTTAACCCTTAGCTTCATATAGTCACGCAGCGTACTCGGCGCTTCACCCTCTCGGCTTGGCCCTTCAGTCTTCCGAGAATCATTCCGTTTTTCTTTCTGGCGGCGAGCGCTTCCTTCGTTCTCAGCGAGATCAACTCACGCTCGATTTCTGCCGCAATTCCTAGCACCTTAGCGGTGATATGAGATTGCCTCGAGCCATATAACTGTAAGTTTTCCTTTGCAATATAGACATTAATTTTCTTTTTCATGCACACTTCGAGTACCTCTAGTACTTGTAACGTTGAACGTGCAATTCGACTGACTTCAGCAAACACAATGCAATCTCCGCTCGTCATCCCCTCTACTAACACACCTAACTTAAGTGGTCGCCATTTTATCTTGCCTATCAAGCCAAAGTGGGCAGCCAAGCACACCGATTTTAAGCATCATCCCCAACGACTCGCCCCTCGAGTTAGAGTTACTCCTACCAGCCCGTTCTGCTGGTTTTGTTCAACAAGGTGATACCGAGCCTGGGTTGCTCATTGCGAATGCGACAGCGATCGGGTTGCAACCTTCAATGTTAAAAGTGTCATATGCCAGTGAGATAAGCACTTCTAATACTAATGAAGGCCCAGACAAGAAGAGTGTTACATTATCGCTTGAGCGTGAACTCCCCCTCGATGATAAAGAACCAATAACCGGACGCTCTCACTCGCTGCTGCTTCAAGCTCAGTTGCAATGCCGGCATCCACCTGTAGTAATCCGCTACAATAATGAAATAAACAACCAAACTGGGAGAATATTATGTTTCCATTTGAACTAAAAGTTAGCCATAGGACGGGACTCGGCAAAAGGCCAGACAGAAGTTTTTTACTTTTACCCAAATTTGGCAACAACCCCTATCCCCACCAACTTACCTCTAGATTTTTTGTAAAAAAGCACATTAGTTAAAAATTACTGTCATTCTAACTATCATAACCAAGACGGATTCCTACCATAAATGACGAGTTTATTCAGGTTACCAGCCGCGGTATTGAAGCTATTGGTCACCCTGGCTAATGCAGGGGCTTGAGGTCTGAACACTCTCCCTGAAGTTGCGGGTAGGTTGCGGACGTAGTTACCTGGCCAAGCAACCACTCTAGTATTTAGATGATTGGCTAAAGCCTGCCCTTGAGAAAACATGCTTCCTCCGGTCGCCCCGAAACAGGTTTGCAAATTAAACCTCTGAACGCTTCGCGCGCCCTCTGGTAGATACTCCGCAAGCCGTCCAGCTGTTTTAAAACCATCTGGCGTCATGGTTAACCCAATCCCCCCATGGCTGTAGACATAATCGTCGGCGCTCCTGTAGATAGCTGCTGTTCTTTGATAACCTGGTGAGCGCTGCCTTGTTATGGTCGTGAGATCTTCAAGAGGGGACCAATGTCTTAACTCAACCATCTCCATCGCTTGGCGTCGTGTAGCCATCAATGCTCTTCTGCTACGAGCCACCCCGATCCCTCTTCCTGCCCCAAACGTTACAAGGCCTATTACCGCCCCAATTCCCGCATTTAAAGCGGCATCTTTGGCACTTGAGCCAGTCGCCAATTCAAGACCAAAGCTAACTGCACTTGACACAGAAGCATCAGCAATCGCGAGGCCCACTTGTACACTGGTTTTTGCTCCCGTTGCTGCCGCGCCAAATCCTCCTGAGATAAAGCCAAGTGCGGCCCCAATCCCAACTTGTTCCCATTCAAAATGCGTATCCGTCACTATCGCCCGAATTCCTTCTGCAGTTGCGGAGATGCCCGCCCCTAGAATTGCCCCTACAATCGCCCCTATAATTAAACTGGATATCGCAAACTTTCCGCTGGGATCACGCAAATTCACAGGATCGCCAAAACAATAGCTATAGGAGTTACTCCCTCCCTCTCCAAAAGGACTCAACACATCTGCAGAATGGAAGCGAGTCAAACCTGAACTATAAATCCGAAAACCATTGCCTAAATGATATAGCCCTGAACCAATGTCGCTAATCTCACGTTCGCCATTAAAACCTAACCGACTCTGAGAAAATTTAACAGGCACAATTAACCCTGAAGATTCAAATTTTGATTTAAAGGCTTCGCCAGCTAAGAGAAATCTTGGAGTAAAGTAAATAAACGGGGATAAAGCAGCCAATGAGGTGGAATACTTGATAAAAGTTCTTTTTGATAGATCTATATATCTTTGATTAACACCGGATGAACCATAATTCTTATTCATGATAAACATTTCCTCTATAAATCACGCCTTCACCTCAACCTTGTCCATAGGGGGTGTACATTTTGTATTCTGTCGAAATAGTATCATCGCCATGGTGTGAGGTTAGAGTAGCGATAGCACTATGTTGGGCGTTTCCTAGTAAGTATTGATGTTCAGCAAGATGCACCGAGGTATCATAATTTGAAGGGCTGATATTAAACTTGAGGTACGAAGAAATAGTACGGTCCGTCCATAAACCACCCACGTTATGGTAACAAGTGTGCCATCCATCGTATAATTCGTTGACTATCTGGTCACCTTGATAATAAAGCTCCATCTTGGGTTCGTCTTGCCCAATTTGCGCCACTACACGCCCTTGAGCGTCGTATTCGAATTGATAAGACTTGTTGTTAATAGGCAGAGAAGTTGAATTCAATTGACCAAGAGCGTCATAATGATAAAGCGCCCCCCGCTCATCTTTAGTTATGTTTCCTGATGTGTCATAAGTTAAGTTAGCCGATTCAGAGTAGCTAATGTGGGTATTAGAGATTGACGTAAGACGCACCACGTCATCAGTATCATAAGTATATGTACAAATATTGTCGGTACCGTCTGAAAAAAACGTGATAAGTTTGGTTATATTGCCGTACAAGTCATAACTATATTGCTGTCGAATGATTTTGTTGCCAAATGTATCTTTGGGGTGTTCAAAGCCATCACACTGATAATCAACTAGTCGATGGAAATCATCGTATGACATTTTTTCAACCGTTGTTTTGTTGTCTCTTTCGAGTGTCTTTAGGCTGATTTGAAGTTCATCGTTATAAACTTGTTGCAAAGAAAACTGTAATTGAGAGTTTAGATGAACACTTCTTTTCGTTTCTAGTCCGACATCGTTTAATTCTAGTTTAATTTGAAGGTGATCATTTCCCCTATAAGTATCACATCCGACCAAGCGACTATAGTGATCATAATTTAAAGTGCTGAATGTATGGACACTCTCATTATTCGAATCTTGCTTAATATATTCGATATAAAACATTCTTCCGTAGCGGTCATAGCTGTATCTAACGACGTTACCAAAATAATCGTGCTTAAAATCCAGCCTGCCTGAAAGGTGATATTGTTCAAAGCTAAAAAGTCTAACAGACGTATTGGGGAAAAACGCCATCTCCTCTCTCGTCATCCCATCTTTAAAGTACACATAAGCACTGATGAGATTTTTATTCTCTGCACGTACTAGATGACCAGATTTTGCGTCGTAGTGATAGGTGACATTCAACGCTTCGTTGCCTGAAACATTATAGGCCGTGGCTTTCTTCAAATACTTATTGTACGTTATCTCGAGTTCATTACCATCCGCCATAACAACCCTCGTGGGAATTGGAGAAGCCCCGCTAAAAGACTGTTTTTCAGTTCCAGAACTCGACACTTCAGATACCATGCGAGATAGCCCGTCATACACCCTAATCCCAATGGTTTTATTATTAACACTGGTTTCAACAGGCAAAAGATCATGGCTGTAACGGACGTATTTTTTTGATATTTCAAGCGTTTCACCATCGTAGATTTGACGTGTTGAAACAACTCGGTCTGCGGTATCATAGGTGTATTCAACAGTATGACTTTTCTGGTCTGTGCTCGACACCAAGTTGCCTAAGGCATCATAAGTATTCTGGAAAAACGCTAACCGTTTCCCATGACTGTTGAGCAGCTCCTTTGTTAATAAGTTACCCATTAAATCAAAAGAACGAATTTCTGAAAGCAAACCTTGTATCGAATAGTTTATAGTCATCTTGACGGGGTTTTGCTTGATGACTTCTATCCTTCCCTCTGGGTGGGTGATTTTACTAAGGTTGCCTCTGGCATCGTATTCGTAGTTAGTTACCATTGAAGAACTGGTCGAAAAGTTATCAAATTCTTGCTGCTCAATCAATTGACCCAGGCTGTTATAGCTGAGTTCACTCAACACGATGAGTTGACCATTAAGATCACTTCGTTTTGTCTTAATGACCTTGCCTGCATTGTTGTAGTCTTCGACGCTTTGGATACCGGTAGGCTCTATGCTCTTCAATTGATTGAGCCCATCACCAACACGATAGACATACTTCACTACCGCTTCATAATCCGTCCCTTCCGCCTTTATCTCTCGAGTCCGCCTACCAAGAAGATCGTATCGACAACTTGAGATAACTCCTTCACTATCGACCCACTGAACGGCTTCACCACTCTTTAAATCATGCTTGACTTGGGTGGTAACGACTAAATTATCATGTGTTGTTAGTGCGCTTGTAATTTCAACATCTTGGTCGGTATAACGGTACGACAAGTCCTTTCGTGAAACAAAATCATTGATAAAAGTAGAGGTTTTTTGTAATTGACCATGAGTAAGCTCTTCAACATTGTTAAAGTAAACATAATCTACACGACTCAGAGAGCTCTCTTCATGTTTAAGGACGACAAAGTTGCCTCCTCCGATGCGGGGTAAGGATTGGTAGGTGAAGACACTTTTCCTCTCTTGTTCATGACTAGTAATAGAGGAAGCTGGCTGGAAAGTTTCTTCCTGCAGGAAGGCAACAAACCCATTAGGCTCTGGAGGGCATGCTTGACCCTCTCCTGAAGAGGTGTAATAGACTCGCTTCGTTTGATCACCATTTATCTCTCGAATTAAGGTTTGATTCCCATAATCATCGTACTGATACTTATGGACAAACGTTCTAGAATCAGAATCTTCATAGTGAGTTTCATGTTTTTCCTTCAGAAATGAGTAATTGGCTGGTTGATGCTCAATACTGGTATTTATCTCCGCGTAATAAACGTACTCTTCTTTTCTGTAAAGAACCTCATTGTGGCGATATTCTATAGATTTTTGTAAATGATATTTATTATAAGACCGTGTTATGGATTGCGTGCTATTTATTTTCTCGACACTACTATACTCATAGTCACTCCTAGATTTGAATAGAGTATCTTCTCCATTGACGAACGCGGCTTCACTAGCAAAACCGAGATAGTTTTTATCTGAATAAGTATAGTTTGTTACTCGGTCAGGTTGATTATTCCCAGCGACAAATCGATGCATAGTCACATAAGGGACTTTACTGACCGGCCCACCGCTCGGAAAGCTGTGCCCTTCATTTTGGTAAGTGAGGATTTCTTTCAGGCCACTGGGATGAGAAAAGACTGTCAGGAGATCATAGTTAATATTACTCAGGTATTCGTACTCAAAAGTGATATTCGACTCGTCATCAGGTAAATGAAGCGTTGTTAATCTTTTATAAATACCATTGCTTTCTTTATCAACAACCAGTGTTTGATAGGTTTCTCCACCTACAACCTGTGTGACCGTTGTTTTTAAGTCTTCAGACCAATAATCTATCCGTAATTCTCTTCCTGAGCCATCCGTTATTTTCCACAATTTGCTAGTTTGGTCACTCTCTCTATAGTGGAATGTTGTTTCCAAGCCTTGGATGGAGGTGATCTTTTTCAAGGCTCCCGTTTCATAGTCTATCGATTCTACAATCCCACTTTTATAGATAACATTAATTTCATTATTACTGAGAGAATAGAGTAACTTAATATCTTTAATTTTTCTGTATGGGAGTTTATATTCATTAGTCTGATGATTATAAATCGCTTTATAATTTTGTCCTGAGCTCAGGTAAATAATACTATCTTCTTTGTCAAAACGACTGAAAGAAAGAAGCCAGCCTCTCCCAAACCCTTCATCTCGAACACTTTCGGCACGATAGTTTAATACCAAGGAAATGGGAGAACCTACGGTTTTATGTGATATAAAATCAGCGAGCCTTATTGAACATATATAAGCCCCAGTCCTAGGATCGACACCTGAATTATTAATAATTGAGAAGTTATGTGCATTCGATAAAAAAGACATTTTATTAATCACCTATTAATTATGTTCACTATGTATTCTTCTTAAATAGTACCCTTCCTCGAAATAATCATTGTAGCTAGTTCTTGAAAAACTAAAGTATCCTCTATTGCCAAATTTATCTTCGAAATACACTATTTTTCCATCAGGACTAATACTTTGGTTCCAGTCATAGGGAGGAAATGCTTTAGAGATGTTAGCAGAGTTGCTGCTGTAAATACCGCGCCCAAATGAGCTGACGAATATAATGGCCTCATCTGTATTGAGATCGCCATAGACAACCCGGTCTTTCCAGCCAGTGTCATAGGTAGTTGAAAATGGTATGTTGATATGGCCAGCATCTGTATCATATATCCAGTATAAGGCGGAAGAGGACTGGCTGTTGCTATAAGTCCCCAGCAACCTATGGTGGTCATTATTAAATCTCAGCCCCCCTTCTTGCCAAACTTTCTGGAGCGTAAAATTGTTAGGCTTATACTTATTGAGATGAAGAATGGCCCCATCACTCCATCCGCTATTGCTTGTTTCGTAGGTAAAATCTGAACTGGTAAAGGTTCTTGGGGTCAACAATTCGACGATGGCAGAAGATTTGTTTGTGGTTCCATTACAAGTATTTTGGGTAAGAGATTCACCAGTGATATTATTGGTGGCCGTCGCTTGGACACACAGATGATAAACATCTGCACGGTTACCTGAAACAAACTTAGAAACACTCCTATAGCCTTCTCTTCGTCTGTTTCGGTTACTTCCATCCTCAAGCCTGATATCTAATACATACCCGCTGTGAGAATCTGAGACGGAGAGCGAGTCAATCGTTTCCGCCGTATAGAGTTTTTTGAGACTTGCATTGTCAAACGTGTAATTAGATTTCAACTGATAATAAATTTCAATTTCGGCCTGCATTCTATTATTGGCGTATATTTTAGAATTTGGCGATAAATTCACATAGGTGCCTTCAAGATAAAGCCTCGAAAAAGGTTCCTCTCTAGGTCCAGTGGAAGAGCAAAAAGCGCTATTAATATTAAATAAAAAAGCGAGTAAACATAGTTTTTTAAATGAATTTGTTTTTAGAAATTTCATATATTATATCCCATATTTGACCACAATGATAAAATATATATTTAATCATTATTTTTATAATAATTAATTTATAATTTATAATGAAAAATTTAGAAAAGCGCAGTAATAATGTATATACAGAAGAGAGTTTTAACGAATCCCGCCCTCTGGCCAACTTTGAGTTCAAATGGCAAAACTTCGCCCTAACCTCCTTCTTTGGTGTGTTCGCTGGTATGCCTCTACGACTTTGAGCTCTGCCAATCTAAGTTATACGTTGGCCGAACACGGCATCCTTGTTAATCGTTCTACGATTTACAGCTGATTGGGGTATTGAACACATTTCCCCGAAAAATTCATCCTCCATCTAATTAGTAGACGATTTGGGAATCTTGCATGCCAATAGCGGAACTGGTTACATCTCAACAGAAAAATGTCCTCAGCAGTACTCATGTTCTTTAGGTTTTAAGCTCGTTACTTGATGGATTAGAGGTTGATATCGAAAGGGAAGTCCCACAAGATCCGTTGAGAGCAGTGTTTTATTTTCTCATTAGTTGCTCCCGGCCAGCTTCCATGACAGTAACCATCAACGATCTCATATGTCGTTTTTTTCTTTTTCCTATTTTGCTCAGAACCCCAGCAGAACACATCACTTGATTTGGCATTCACACATGCTCAGATTGTTACGGTGTTCACCTTAACTTCGCCGATCCCGCCTAGAACCTCTCCCTTTAACGCCCTCCTTAATTCGTGAAAGGGCGACCTTAGCCTACGTCAGACGTGATAAACTTTATAGCTCTTAGTCTTCTACAACGGCAAAAGGCAAATCATACGCTCCTTTTTGCATAACTTTTCGGCATAATTAAACCTAATTCTAGGTCGGAAAACCCCAAGCGGGCTAATTGAACTGGCCCCAAGTTTAGAGAGAGCTTTACCTGCCCTGATTCGAAAAGAAGAAATCTGAGGGTTGGGTGGTAACACTCACTCGATTACGACTTATGTCTTCCTCTGGCATAGAACTAGCAGATTCTCCCACTAAGTATTAGGCTCGTCCCTCTGCCGTGTATTGGACTCGCCCCGAAGGAGCCTCTGTCGCGTTTCTACTTCGCTTTCTACTTCGGATTAAAGAAGTTATTAAAGCCTTGGTGAAGATTAAGCACAGATTGCTGGAAGGCGATTGAATCATATTACTTCAACCATTGGTATTTACGCGATTTCTTGGCAACTGCAAGTAGTGGCTTGATGTCCTTTTTAGGATTCAGCGTGACACCATGCTTGCGGTGCATATGAGACTTTAAATGTAGAGCTTTGTTATACGCTTTTTTGTTATACGCTTTATAGCTATAACAGTTTCAACCGACTCAAATCTGTGCGTACCAGCTGTAACGAAAAACTCTCTGGCTATATCTACTTCCTCGCCATTCAAAAGCCTGCAGGCTATGCCGATAGGCTTTGTTGCGTAATTCAATAGAACTAAATCAAGAACCTACGATCTGATCAGCTACCTCCACTCTCACTCGTAGCTCTATGCCTAAACCTCGTTACAAAACAACCAACTGGCAGCAATACAACCAATCACTCATTAACCGTGGCTCTCTGACCTTTTGGATTGATGAAGAGGCGATTAGCGGGTGGGCGCAAAGCAAACAGAATAAGCGCGGTAGGCCACGTCGATTCAGTGATTTAGCTATCACGACAGCACTCATGGTGAAACGCGTGTTTTCTATGCCACTGAGAGCGTTACAAGGATTTATCAACTCGATATTTAGACTGGCCCATGTTCCATTAAGCTGTCCGCATTACACCTGCATCAGTCGTAGAGCAAAGCAAGTTGAGGTCTCATTTAAGACAAAAACGAAAGGAGCGATACAGCACCTAGCCATTGATGCGACTGGCCTAAAGGTTTATGGCGAAGGTGAATGGAAAGTCAAAAAACACGGGACAGATGGCAAGCGTAGAGTCTGGCGAAAGCTTCATATTGCCGTCGATACAAGCACTCATGTAATTATTGCAGCCGAGCTAAGTTTATCGACGGTTAGAGATGGGGAAGTACTCTCGAACTTACTGAAACAAACACGCCGAAGTATCCTTGAGGTGTCTGGTGATGGTACTTACGACACGAGAGCATGTCACGCTGCTATTAAGATTAAGCGAGCCGTTGCGCTTATTCCCCCAAGAGAAGGGGCTGCCTTCTTGGAGCGTGGTCATCCTCGAAATCTCGCAGTGGGTTGCCAGAAGTTATACGGCTCAAATAAGTATTGGAAAGAGCGGTATGGATACCACAAACGTTCACTCTCAGAAACAGCGATGTATCGAGTTAAACAGTTGCTAGGAGGGCAACTGAGCTTAAGAAATTACAATTCACAGGTAGGTGAAACTTACGCGATGATAAAAGCGTTGAACAAGCTTACTGGGTTAGGTATGCCTGAAACTTGTCGTATTGACTAAAAAGTATGCGAAACGGGGTGCATCTATCTCTAAATTTAATTACGCAACAAAGCCTTCCCTACTCTCTTTGATTAGTTTGTTTTCTAGGTGGTACTCAGATCATTGAATAATATTTTTTTTCTTTAGCGAGAGGGAAATAGATGTTGTTATTATTATAAGAACGCCACATGTGCTCATCCAACTAGGGATTTCATACCAAAAAATAACCCCCCAAAGTATATTGAAGACCAAGCCGATATAGCGGGTGACTGCAACTACAGCGGCGTTTTCATGACTGAATGCCTTTGTTAGGAAAATTTGCCCAATGAGCGAAACAAGACCAATGGCAATTAGATAAATCCACGCAATTCCCTGTGGAACCACAAACTCATCCCTCATCAAGTAACCGGATACCAACATCGAAGTGAAAAGAAAATAAAACACAATCTCGTAAATATGGTGCCTCTTACTCAGGTGGCGAATAGTGATAGAGGCAGCCGCCGCAAAAAAAGCACTCGCCACCCCTGAGAGGGCATACAAATTAAATGTGTCGAAGCTAAATGGATTTACAATTAAGGTAACTCCAACCAAAGTGAGCGGAAAAAGGAATGCTACTTTTTTAGGGGCTTTTTCTCCCAAAATTAGGTTGGAAAGTAATATAACGAAGAACGGGGACAGGTAAGCCAAAATCACGGCGTCCGCTAGCGGCATGTGGGTAATCGCGTACACAAAAGCGAGCAGATAAAACGCCCCAAACAGGCCACGAAGCAAAAGCATTGGTATGCCCGTGGTAGAAAACCTGATACTCGCTTTCCACATTAAACCTAAAATCAGAACGGTTCCTATTGCGCTTCGGAAGAAGACAATTTCAGAGCTTGGAATCGTCAAACTGGCCGCTTTAATAAGTGCGTTCATGACACTAAAAATGAACGCAGAAAATATAGTTAACGCTACACCGTTGTTCATGATGGGTTTCTTTAAAGGTCGTATGATAGACGCACCCAACCAAGGTATTGGTGCGCTTGAGTGCGGGACTCTTCAATCAAATGGTGAGGGAGTTGAGAGCTACTTAACCAAGATTCGAATATACCTAGCACACGGTTAACGCTCGGTAATGCAATCCCATGCGCTCTGCCTAAGACTTGAAGCCAGTAAAGATTCTGTATATCTTCTTTAGGTATTCGAGGTAAAGACAACTTGCCTTTTTCCACCTTACCTTTGGCATAGGGCACGGCAGAGAAGTTGAAGTAGCACCCATTTTCATCCGGCTTAGAAAAAGGATCGATCAGAATCGCGCTGTATCGTACGTAAACCAAATATTCCTGCGCTATTGGAGTGAGCGACATAAACTGCTCAATTTGACGACGACGAATGGTTTCTGGATGCACAGGGTAGTTGTCATCATTGAGAAATTGTAACAAGTTAAATGGTGTTCCGTTAAAGTGAAGTATCAATCTTGATATATCGCGCCATAGCTCAACCAAAATGTGGATGGTTTCGGTTGTGATCGGTCCCTCAGGGAAAAGTTTGTACATGTACTTAACTTCTCTCGTCTCACTTAAGATATGATTGAGCGAGAAAGGGGTCATAAAAAATGCGGGATGAACGAAAGAGGTAATGTTTCGTCCTTCTACGCTAAACCCATTTTCCAACTCGACAACTTCAACACCGATATCCGCTAAAGTTTGAGTCAGTAGCTCTAGGACAGGGCATTTTTCTTTACTTGAGTAAGCATAAATACGTTTTTTAACCGCTTTGGTAAGGACACGAACGCCAGCTTGTTCCGTTATAAATTTAGTGGCCGCAAAGTAATTGGAAAATATCAGTACGTTGGGGGTTAAATTCAGTTCTGAAAACAAGCCTTTTACAATCCGGTGCCCACCAAATAAGGATGAAATGAGGACTACTATTTTTGTGGAACTCAAACACGATTTAGGTAAAGCCAATAGAACCGCTGAATAAGCATGAGATGGGGTGCCCAGAACCAACGTATCCCATTGTCCGCTTACATCGCGTAAATCTTCAAAAACCGCATCAAATATCACCTGCCCAGCCATTCGCTTCAAAGAGGATTTGGCAGCGAAAATATGCGCAATACGTTCGTTGTGTAAGCTTTCGAACATCGGCTGCCAGCGCTCTGATGAGCGGTTTACTAACCCAAGTTGCTCGCACTGGTTTCTGATGATTTTTGCTGTCTGAAATGCGGCTGGCCCTGTGCCAACGATTAACACTTTTCCTAATGAAAGAGTCATTTTGCGCGCTCCATCAAGACGGTGTCATATATCGCTGCATCGTTATGGATCTGTTGTGTTTCCCACCCATCCATTAGGTTTGGGTTGAAAGGGTAATTGAAGGCGGACTTTAAACCATTACCGAATCGAACTAATACTCGGTGAGAGTGGTTAAGATGAGGTCTAAGCTGTCTGAGTTGTTCCCATTTATGTTCCACTAAAGAGGCTACTACAACATGAGTTGGCCGGAAAGAGGCAAACTCAGTGATTAGATCTTTGCAGCTAAAAGTGGTTGACAAGTTGAGTTGGTTGGCCATTTTCACTGCCTGCTCATCAAGATCTATACCGTGCACGAGAGCGCCTGTGCTCTGAGATATAGTGAAAGCAGAAACCGGATAGGACCCTGAGCCAATAAACAGGACTCGAGAGTTGCTTTCAATTCCTGCTTTTTTTAGTTCAATTTTTGTGTTTTCAGAAAGTTGGTATAAATATTCGCTGATGTCGATTTGATGCTCTCTGGCACACTGAGACTGATGTTTTTCCAATAAACACAGAGCTTTTACAGCAGTTTCACGAAGCTGCTTGATTAAACGATCGTACTCAGGGGTCATATCAAAATCATCGCTAATGGTTTTAAAATTTTCTTGCAAAATCCAAGCGCAAAACTCATCAATTTTTTCTTGCAAAAGGACAAAACATTCACAATTTTCAAGGCTGTAATGAGTCAGGGTTTGAATTTGAGATTCAAACGTGGATAGAGAAACTAATAAGTGATATTGCCTTTTATTCATTGCCATAAGAATGCCTAATCTGTTTTAAGGGCTCGAACTGGGGTGACGTGGGTATGTCCATGAACGCAACAACCTACGTCCACATGAATCTGATAGATTTTCCCCAGCCTTTCAGAATCGAGCACGTCTTCTGGTTTACCGCAATATTGAACTTCACCATCATTCATTAAGAGAAGATGGTCGCAGTATCGAGCAGCGAGAGAGAGGTCGTGTAGGACCGCAATTGTGATGATATTTTTGGCTCGGGTATATTGACGAACAAGGTCTAAAATTTGGACTTGATGCTTGAGATCTAAGGCGCTTGTTGGTTCATCTAAGAGCAATACCTTGGGCTCAGCAACAAGAGATTGCGCCAGTGAAACCAGCTGTTGCTGACCACCGCTTAGTTGAGAAAACTGTCTAAGGGCGAGATTTCTCAAACCTAGATAATCAAGGATGGCGTCTGCTTTTTGTTCTTGTTCAAATGTGATGTTCCAGCTCAGTTGATGAACCAAGCCCAGTAAGACAAACTCAATAACCGTTAATTGACAGGGAGATTTGTTGAGTTGACATAGGTACGAGAAGGATTGTAGCGGTAATCTCAGCCCGTCCTCCCCACTTGAATTAATCTTCCCATCAGAAGGAATGATGCCCATGATAGCTTTGAGCAATGTCGTTTTTCCTGCGCCATTGGGCCCTAAAATGGCGGTAAATTTGCCACCCAAAAAGTGGGCATCTACCTTCTTTAAAACGAGTTTTCTTCCAATTGGAACGGCAAGATTTTCTATTGAAAGCGACGTCATTAGATAAACCTCCTGCTTATCAGAAAATAAAGAAGGATCGGCACACCGACTAAGGAGGTGACGATACCAATTGGTATGATAGTGCCTGGGACAATCAACTTAGCAACAAGAGACGAGGTACATAAAAGCAACGCTCCCATTAATGCCGCCAAAGGTAAGTAGAAACGCTGATCTTCGCCTATTAGCATTCTTGCTAGGTGAGGAGCAACCAAACCAATGAAACCAATGGTTCCGACAAACGACACTGCTCCTGCAGTTAATAAGGAACACAGTAAAAACATCTGTAGTCTTAACTTGCTGGTCTTTATTCCCAAGGCGAGTGCACGCTCTTCGCCTAAAGTGAGGGCGGTGAGTGCCCATACCTTAGATAACGCAAAGACCAAACCGAACAGGAAAACGGCTCCTGAAACAAAGAAGGACAACCAACTCGCCTTCAGTAGACTGCCAAATAACCAAAAAACAATTTGCTGCAGCACTTCTGGTGATGCCAAATATTGAATTAATGACTGTAAAGCCTGGAAAAAGAAGAGAACGACAATACCTGCCAAAATCAGGATTTTTGCGTCCATATGTCGGCTGCGACCAATTATATAGATCGCCATACTCGCTAATCCAGATGTCAAGAAAGCGGCAAACGGCACGCCTAACCAATGCAAACCAAATACTGAAAAACCGGTTAAAAAAGCTATGGCTGCACCAAATCCAGCAGCAGCAGAGATACCAAGGGTATACGGACTGGCAAGTGGGTTGGCTAAGAGGGTTTGCATTAGACCGCCAGCGAGGCCGAGTGAGGCGCCAACCATAAGACAGGTGAGAGTGATGGGTAACCGAAGTTGCCAGACAATAAGTGTTGATAAGCTGTCACCAGAGGGACCACCTAGGAGGGCTTCAACAACTTGTTCAATGCCTAGCCACGATGAGCCAGTACCAAGATCGAATAAAGCGGAAAAACTCGTTGCCAGAAAAGCGCCTAGCAAAATCTTAATTCTTTGCTTCTGCATTCTTTGATAAATAGCGCCGCTGGAATGATTCAGGTCAGACGATGCTTTCATGCTTTCATTCATGAGTTACGCCCACCTGAATCATGAAAGTGCCTTTGAGCGCTTGCGGCATGTAGTTCCTAAAAAATTCTTGGTGCAATTTCTTAGGTTCAATATCTTTAAATGCTTCTGGGTAAATAGACTTTGCTAGATACAACAAGAAAACGTGGTCGTAAATAGTACGTGTTCCTGAGTGGTATATACCGTAGACGTCACCATTTTTAACTGCCGTCAGTTGATTCCAGCCAGCACGATTTAGGTAGGGGCGGTATCTAGTTTGCGCTTCTTCCATTGTGCTGTTGAAACCAAGCAGGGCGCTGTCGTTATGTTTAACCCAGTGAGCACCGGATATAAAGATCACTTCTGGATCTTGACTCAAGATATATTCAGGCGTTAGGTGGGCAGAACCTTCAAACATCCCATGGGCAAGGTTATCGGCCCCCGCCATTGTCAAAAGGTTGCCCCACATTGTCGTCGAGTAAGATTTACCGTATTCATTTGGTCCACCTGTACCTGCTTCCACATACACACGGCGTGCCGTGTGGTTTTCCAGATGCCTCGTAACACGTTGTTTAACCATGTTTACTGTGTTTTCGTATTCCGTTGCAATCGATGAAGCGCGTCCTTCTGTCCCCATTACTCTGCCTATAACACGTGTGCTAATGACGTGTTTTTCAAGCGTTTGAGCATTGAAGTCTACAACGACAACTCTGATACCATTCTTTTCAAGTATTTCAACTTTTTCACCAAGGGATTGATATTGCCACGCCGCAAGAAGTGCAACATCAGGTTTAGTTAACAAGAGTTTTTCGAAATCAAAAGTACCTGTATAAAGAGAACCTGAATCAATAATCGTTTCTAACTCAGGAATGATTTTTTTATAGGTGGTCCATTGAGATTGACGGTAATCTTTCCAAGAGTGTCTTGGGAAAATAGCCACTTTTTTGTAAGCATCTGGTCCAGCGATCGCTAGGTAATCCTCAAAATAAAAACCTAGGAAAATTTTTTCTGCCGGCTTTTCTAAAGAGATGTTTCTACCGAGCACGTCTTTGAACTGAAGAGCTGTAGAAGCAGAGGCCATGTCACCCAAAGCCAAAGTTGCCAAAAAAAGTGCTTTTACTTTTAAAAGGTGTCCTTTCATTCCCTCGACCTCAAATAGAACATTAATTGTTATAATGTAACAATGGTTCTAGGGTTGAAAAGATATATATTTATTATTTATATCTATTAAATATAAATAATAAAGCTAGGTGGATTTGTTGTTGCGTAATTCAATGGAACTAAATCAAGAACCTACGATATGATCGGCTACGTCCACCCTCTCTCGTAGCTCTATGTCTAAACCTCGTTACAAAACAACCAACAGGAAGCAATACAACCAATCGCTCATTAACCGTGGCTCTCTGACTTTTTGGATTGATGAAGAGGCAATAAGCGGTTGGGCGCAAAGCAAACAGAATAAGCGCGGTAGGCCACGTCGATTCAGTGATTTAGCTATCACGACAGCACTCATGAAAAGTCAAAAAACACGAGACGGATGGCAAGCGTAGAGTCTGGCGATGGCGCGTACGACACGAGAGTGTGCCACGCTGCTATTAAGATTAAGCGAGCCGTTGCGCTTATTCCCCCAAGAGAAGGAGCAGCCTTCTGGGAGCGTGGTCACCCTCGAAATCTCGCCGTGGGTTGCCAGAAGTTATACGGCTCAAATAAGTATTGGAAAGAGCGGTATGGATACCACAGACGTTCACTATCAGAAACAGTGATGTATCGAGTAAAACAGTTGTTAGGAGGGCGATTGAGCTTAAGAAATTACAATTCACAGGTGGGTGAAACTTACGCGATGATAAAACCGTTGAACAAGCTTACTGGGTTAGGTATGCCTGAAACTTGTCGTATTGACTAAAAAGCATGAGAAACGGGGAGACTCTGTTTCTAAACTGAATTACGCAACAAAGCCAATAATTATTGCGAAGGTGTAAATAATTTCTTGGCTTAATTAAAATTGATTTACGCTAGAAAGGCATTGTGTCATTAACGCACTATAACTAAATATCTTGATATAACTACTCTAAGTGGCAAAGGGTAGAGCACACATATGAATAATTTAATAAAGCACCGCACGGTTTTCATCACCGTTTGATTTGGATTTACATGGCTCGCACCACGTATGAAGGATTTTGATATTTCTTTGTTGCGTAATTCAGTTGAACTAAGTTATCGGAACCGATTAAGAGAAACGGATGTGCTATTTGGAGAAATAGTACATCACTGCGCTGAAGTGATGACTAAGGTGAGGTCTCAAAAAAGTGAGGTAAGGACGATATCTGTTTTTATTCCTACTGAAAAATACGACAAGTGTTTGCCTTACTTATAGACGTATATACATTAACTTAGAAACTGGCTTGACTGATTTGGGGCTAACTCTAACAAGTTAGAGCTTAATCGAGCGCTTGAGACCATTAATGCTCGTTTTGAAAAAGGGACGCTGACCTTTGGCTCTCAAAAGGGAGGTTACAGTGAGCAAGGTGGCAGTATCGATATACCCATTCTAGTGACTTACTTACGGGTAAATGTATTTAAAGAATCCTCATTCTTGGCTTCTTATCTCTTAGCTTATTGCTTCTTAGTTTTTTACGTGGGGTGAGAAATAATGAGGTGCTCTTTCCTTAGGCGTGATCCTTCGGGCAAGGCTTTCTCTTGGAGCTTTCATCTATGGCCTAGATTGGCATCACCCTAGTGAGCCACTGCGTGCCGCACCAGAAGGTGCTTCTCTACAAGCTCCTATCGATACAACCCTAAACGCCTGCGCCTCGTCAGTCTTCCTCGTTGCTGTTCGTCGTACCTCCTCACTCATTTCACTGACCTCCATTAAGTTCGAGTAAGGGCTTGTTGCCTTATGTGCCGATTTCCCTTTCGACTTGCATCATTTGATGGGGCTCGCAGGCTGTTTACCGTGCTCGCTCAGAGCCCCAATAACAAGGGTATATGAACGCTTCGCGCCCTTGTTATTGATAACCATGAGCGCTTGCCGGACAGCCAAGCGGCTCCATAAAAGTGATACTCAAACAAAAAGGAAACTCCTCATGGCACAACGAAACTCAAGCCCAACTCTCTCTAAATCGATGTTCAGCGACCAGCGTTTCGCCGCTGGGCACGAAAGCTCACCAAAAAATGATATCTCCTGCCAGGTCGTTGAACGTGCAGTGCGTTCGACCGTTTCCGCGACTGTTTCAAAGGGACTTATTTGGGTGAATTCAACGGACTTTAATTCGAGCGTTCGAGCGGTTAAAGTGCATGAGATTTTACTTAATGAGTTTGGTTATACCGACTCTTTGATCTTGGAGGAAGGAAATAAAGGAAAAGGGGTGAGTATTGGCGTATGTGATAGAGCTACGACTGTGAAACAGATGCGAGAAGATTACGCCTATGCGAAAAAAGAAGAGAGAAACGTTGAAACGACCGCTAAGCATCAAGCGAGAGCGAAAGATCTTCTGACTATCTTGTATGGCCAATAACACGGACTGAGCGCCGACCATCACGACTTTAAATATTAAAAGGGATCTATTATGTCTGTACTTGCTAACTACTCTAATCACAGCCTTTTCTCTGTAGAAGAAAAAGATATCTTGCACCATGCCGCGAGCATTTTAAAATCTAAGTTGTTTGTGTCAGAGCAGACGCCACTCAATTCCCCTAAATTGGTGAAGTCATTTTGTCAGGCTTCACTTGCTTCCAATGAAAGCGAAGTGTTTGGGGTGATCTTTCTTGATAGTCAGCATCGAGTTTTACGCACAAAAGAGATGTTTAACGGCACCATTGACACCGCATCCGTTTACCCGCGTGAAGTGGTCAAAGAGTCACTGGCCACAAATGCAAGCGCGGTCATTTTTTATCATAACCATCCCAGCGGTGATGCCACACCCAGTCAAGCCGATCGACGTATTACTCGACGACTGACCGACGCGTTAGCCTTGGTTGATATTCGAGTTCTCGATCATTTCGTGGTGTCTTTTGAAGATGTGGTGTCGTTTGTGGAGCGTGGTTGGATATAGCCATTAGTGAAACATGTCTCTCATTTACGCCTATTCTGGCGTGAATGACTTCCTCATCATAATGCTATAAACTGTAAGCAATTAAATAAGGTTTCTACTATGTCTGAATCAAGCAAAGTCACATTAAGCGTTGAAGAGCTGATCAACCTAACCGCTCATGCTGCCACTCAAGAGCAGTTAAATGATACGCGTAAAGAACTCGATCAGAAGATCGAAGCGGTTCGTCATGAGCTTTCAGATAAAATCGACACAGTTCGTAATGAAGTGAGTTCCCTTAAAAATCTCATTATTGCAACAGCCTTCGCTATGATTGCGACGGTAGCCGGTGCCGCGTTTTGGGTTGGCAGTCATATCAACGTTTAATATTCAAATATGTTTTCTTAAATGCCTCTTATCCTAGAGGCATTTTTTTTTGTCCGAACGCTTCAACGCTCGCGCTAAAAGAATTTGAGCCAAAGGCTCGACCGCAAGCGGTCGCCAATACCGCTCTCAGTACCACAGTACGCCTATTTGCTCGATGTTTGATTCTATTGCTTTTTCATGGTGTCACTTTGTGGGTTTGTGGCTGATAGGTGGCTTTTTATGATGAAACCATTACTTTACCTTTCTTTGCTATCGCCGTGTTTCGGTTGGGCTTTTTGCTTTGATGAGGCAGGGAGATTTTATAATGTCGATCCACAACTTTTAAAATCCATTGCAACGGTAGAGAGCAGCCTAAAACCGAATGCGTATAATGAAAATAAAAACAAAACCGGTCAAGTGATCAGTCGTGATTTTGGATTGATGCAAATTAATTCCCATTGGTTTGATCTACTATCCGAATTTAATGTGAATGAAACAAGCATCTATAACCCTTGTTTTAATGTTCATCTTGGCGCGTGGGTATTAAGTTCTAATTTTTCTAGTCATGGTTATAACTGGAACAGCGTCGGCGCTTATAATGCGGGTTTTTCAAAACGCACCGAGAAGGGGTCACACGACGATTCGGAAAATATTGTACGCTAAGAACATAACATCATGACTTTAAGAATTATTCCTCTAGATCTGGCCAAATATAATCTCCCGTTAAATTTATATGTTCCCACCCTAAAGGAGATAAGTGGCTAAGCAATGCATCATCGATGATTTCCCCACGGCTGCGAAGTGTTTCTACTGCCTGACTGGTGTATTCGGTATTCCATAAAATAATTGCAGCAACAACTAAATTAAGCCCACTGGCTCGGTAACGTTGGTTTTCAAAGCTCCGGTCTCTTAATTCTCCCAATCGGTTAAAGAAAACCGCCCGAGAAAGAGCATTTTTAGCTTCACCTTTGTTAAGGCCGACCTGAACTCGACGTCTAAGATTAATGTCTTGCATCCACTCCAGAGTAAATAAAGTGCGTTCTATACGCCCTAACTCCCGTAATGCCAGTGCCAATCCGTTTTGACGGGGATAGCTACCGAGTTTTCTCAACATCAGAGAAGCAGTTACCACTCCTTTTCCGATTGAAGCTGATAATCTGAGAATATCGTCCCAATGCAAGGCGATATAATCAAAGTTCACATCCCCGCCAATTAGCCCTCCTAATGTCGGATAATTCGATTTGTTACCGGCTATATAAAGACGCTTATCTGAAAGATCACGTATTCGTGGAGCAAATTTGAATCCCAATATAGGCATGAGTGCAAATACATGATCAGTGAATCCGGCGGTATCCGTATAATGTTCTTCAATATTGAGTTCAGATTCATGATTAAGAAGGCCATCCAGTACAAAGGTGGCATCTCTCGCTGGGGAATTGATGATCCGGGTATGAAACGGCGCATAGTGATCTGAAATGTGAGTATAAATAATGCTTCCCGGCTCTGAGCCATATTTAGCATTAAAGTGTCCCTTGGAGTCTCCCCGACCTCCCGTCTTAAATCGCTGCCCATCAGATGAGGATGTCGTGCCATCCCCCCACCATTGAGAAAAATGATGTTGATGCTGTGCATTTGTCAGCTCAGCCAATGCTTTACTGTAAGTATCGTCTCGAACATGCCAGGCCTATAACCAAGAGAGTTTAGCGTAGGAAGTACCAGGGCAGGATGAGGCCATTTTTGTCAGACCTAAGTTGATTCCGTCTGCAAGAACAGCGGTCATTAACATTACGCGGTTAGGTGCGGGTTGTCCTCCTTTCAAATGAGTAAAATGGCGTGAGAAATCTGTCCATCTGTCCACCTCTAGCAGAAGTTCGGTTATTTTCACTTTAGGCATAAGTGCTGATACCTTCCTGATCAACTTCTCTGCCTCTTCTGGAACAGAGTTCGTCAACGGCGTAATACGCATTCCGCTGGCAGTCACTATTGTACCGGGAAGGTTGTTATCAGCAGCATGGAGTTCGACACGTTTCAATGCGGTGATCAACTGGTTCTTTTTCTGTTCAAGGAATAATTCACCGTCAGTTTCAATATCCAGCCCTAACTCTTGTTGGCTAAATAGCGCGCGATATTTGTCAAGCGGAAGCAGGTAATCTTCAAAGTCCATAAACTGTCGGGAATGACGAACCCATATATCCCCCGAACGAAGCGCATTTTTCAGTTCTGAAAGGACACAAAGTTCATAATACTTTTTATCTAGCCCTTCCTCAGTAAAGACAAGGGAGGCCCATCGTTTTCGAATAAAATCAGTCGGTACGCCTTCGGGTAACTTACGAGCTTTGGTCAGGTTCAGTTTACGAAGGATGTTAACCGCATCAAGTAGAGACTGGCAGACTGGAGCCGCCTTTAATTCCAGTGCATCAAGAAACGCCGGAGTGTAACGGCGTAACTGAGGATACGCATCAATAATGAGCATAAGGTGATCAAACTCTGGTTGGCTAAATTGCTCTGCGCTTTTGATACTATCAAGAAAGACTTGCCAGCCAATGGAGGTCTCAATAGCATCAAATGGATCACTTTTTGATTCTCTGGCTTTCTGAATAAGGCGTCCGGCCTGTGACAGTACCTTTAGTTGCTCATTAATTTGCTTACCTGAGCTTTGAAACTGTTCAGCATGTTTTCGTCTGGCAACATTCTCTTTACTAGCCATGATTCGGTCATGCATATATATGAGTTCATCAATCAAAGTGGCTCTTGTATCAAGCACCACTGCCGCCAGTGTTGCGTGTCGTCTTAACGGTTCAAAATCCCTGAGATGTTGTGGTGTCATTTGACCACCTTCACGGGCTATTTTTCTGAGCCTATTTTGATGAACCATCTTTTCTAGACCATCAGGTAGAGATAATGCCTGAATATGTTCAATTCTCTCTATATGTTTTAGAACGTGCTTTGCATTGGGAAAACCATGTGGCTGCCGTAACCAGTTAATAAACGTCTGGCTTTGCTGGTTCCGCATCAGTAGAAGTCGATCCAACTGCTCTTTTTGACCCTCAGACAATTCCGATGTCAGTGCACGATATACTCTCTTCGTTCCGAGAGTGATCGCTTCCTTGCATATCCTTTCGAATACGTCTATGCCAGGAATAACTATCTTTTGGGTGCGTAGATAATCCAACAACGTTCTGGCAAGCACCATGCCTGATTCGGTTTGGACCGAGGTCTTTAGCAAATATTGTACGGACAGACGAAAATGGGGCAGAGTAAAAGAGGCCATCCCTAACCAGTTCATCAGCTCAGTAAGATGTTCCCTGCGGGTCGTCTTTCTTATCGCATACCTCTTCCAATGTGTTACCAATACACCGAGTTGTTCACTTACGAAAGACAGCAGGTGGGCTGGAGGTTCTTCATCTGGAGAAATGGGTTTTCCGGGATATCGCAAGTAGCAAAGCTGAATAGCGAACCCAAGTCTGTTGTGTTTCCCTCTCCTTTGGTTAATAAGGGCAAGGTCGGCATCGTTAAATAGATAGTGTCGGACAAGATCATGATGCTCTTGAGGAAATGCCGTTAATGTTTCACGTTCAGATAACGTCAAGAGGGTTTTACGTGGCAATTTCATTTCCTCCGGTAGCTATGTCAAATAGACATACTTAGCTAACCAGATAAATGCCTCGATTAAAACTCAATGCTGACAACACGATTTCATAGGTGTGAAGTACGACAGGATCGCTTGGTGATCACATACAGTCTACGGGTATCGTAACTCATTGTTGGACAGAAATGAGCTATAGCTTCAGCTAAATTAGCAATTCATGGATAACTAATAGTATGGGAAGTAGCTAAGTTTAATGCCCCTGTTTTGATAGCGCAGGTGACGTCCATTACTACCAACGATGATGCTCAACATAATCATCGAATAAATGTATTGCTTTTGTTAATCATCTATTTTAATTTAAAAAAATGACGCTAATAACTACTTCCACTCAAACTCCATGTTGTTGCTGTAAATACCTTATTTACGGCCGTTTTCGTGTAGCTATTACGTAGCAAACCTATCGCACTATTACCTAGGCCGTTGATGTTTTCATCCACGGCCTTTTTGTATTTATAAGGATATGATTTATGACCCAACCGACACTCCAGCTCTTTAATACCCTTAATAGAACACTGAGTCCGTTTTATACGATTCAACCCCGTAAGGTTGGCCTTTATGCATGTGGCCCAACCGTTTATGACTATGCACATGTCGGTAATCTACGTACCTATTTGTTCGTTGACGTCCTAAAACGCGTACTACAGATCAATGGGTATCAAGTTAATCATGTCATGAACATAACCGATGTCGGACATCTAGTATCAGATGGTGACACTGGAGAAGACAAGATGGAGAAAGGTGCACGCAAACAAGAAAAATCAGCTTGGGATATTGCTACTTTTTTTGAAGACGCATTTTTTACTGATCTTGAAAGGCTTAACATTCTCAAACCTTCTATCACTTGCCGAGCAACTGATCATATTCAAGAGCAGATTTCGTTTATTCAGTCACTCGAAGCTAAAGGCTATACCTATCAAACCAGTGATGGTATTTATTTTGATACAGAGAAGTTACCCGACTACGGAAAGCTTGCGCGATTAGATATGGAAGGTTTGGAAGCTGGCATTCGCGTTGATATGGCGGAGAAAAAGCATCCTACAGATTTTGCACTATGGAAATTCACTGGCGAACAGAAACGGCAAATGGAGTGGACAAGTCCATGGGGAAATGGCTTCCCAGGGTGGCATATTGAATGTTCAGCGATGGCAGAGAAGTACTTGGGAGAAACCTTCGATATACATATCGGTGGTGAAGATCACATTCCTATACACCACACCAATGAAATTGCACAATGCCAAGCTAAAAACGGACATGTACAAGCAAACTTTTGGTTGCATGGTTACTTCTTAAATATTAACAATGAGAAAATATCTAAGTCGGGTTCTACACTGTGTTTAGAAAGCCTAATCGACAAAGGTTATGATCCTTTAGCTTATCGTTATTTAACCTTAACCAGTCACTATCGTAGCCAGCTCAGTTTTACTTGGGAAGGGTTGAATGGCGCACAAAAGGCACTGCGTAGATTAAGAAAGAAAATCACTGATATGCCTGACGGTGGTAACGTTGACAACCAGTTCAAAGCTGAATTTCTTGCACGTATCAACCGCGATTTAAATATGCCGCAAGCACTCGCCTTATTATGGGAGGTCACTGATAGTTCCATAGAGCCTGCCAATAAAAAAGCGACACTACTTTATTTTGATCAAGTATTTGGCCTTAACCTTGATAAGGTTGAACAGTTAACAATCCCCAAACAAGTTCAACAGCTCGCTGAACAACGTCAATGTTTGAAAGAACAGGGGCGATATGATGAAGCAGACACAATCCGAGAGCAAATTCGAGCTTTGGGATATCAAGTTAACGATAGTACTAATCAATCGAGTGTAACCAAGTTACTTTAATTAAAATCACCCGTTTTACCGAATAAGAGGTTAGCAATCGCCTCTTATTTCTGGGTTATGGGCTGGTTTGAGCTTACACCGTAATTCATAAGGCTCGTATTAGAAAAAGTCGGCCAAAATTGTGATAATGAAAGCCACAGTGTTATTAATTAAGCTTATATTGGGGCAGAGGCGTGTTACAAACTTTAAGCTCCCCCGTAATGACAAACTTCAGTAGATAATTAGATTTCGGATAATCACTACTAACTGAGTTTGAAAGGTTTACATTGCGTACCTTGATGATACCTGAGCTTCCAACAAGTGCCCGTAAATGTCCAAATTGAACAGCGTTTGGCATAGTCACTAACTTCTCCAGATTCACTTACAAGAGCAGACTCATACTTTAAAAGCTGTATAGAAGGCTCAAGTTGAATACATTCATACTTTTGAGAATGAACGCGGATATCTGAAGGCTCTTCCAAATCCATCATTTGAATAATGGATGTAAAATCGTAGCTATCTCCTGACTTACCAACTTCAGTAAAACTAGGGTGTATTAAACGATCAAGGTCAGCTTTGTTCTGACGAGTTTGGTATTGATGGAGTTCTATTTCTTGTTCGATCAAAATGTCCATTTTACCTCCTAAACTGATATGGCATATAAGGCCTTTATAATCCATTTAAACCACTTGCAACGTCGTCGCCCCACGCAAGCCAATTAGGTTGCCAAATGGATCTTCGATTTGACACATAAAAAGCCCATTTTCAATTGCCATTGGGCCTCTATACAGTTTTGCACCAAGTTCTTCAAAATGATCCAGTGCTTTATCCAAGTTGTTTACCGACCAATATAAAACTGTCCCGCATTTACCCGAGCCTACTTTTTCGTCTGCTTGCACTATCTCAAGAGAAAAACCGTTTAAATTGAGCACGGTAAAGTCGAAACTAGGATGATAAACAGATTCTGCTGTAGGAAAGGCTTTTTGATACCACTCGATGCCCAATGCGACATTTTGAACATGAATAAGAATCGCTGTTGGAATCATAGTCTTCCTCCTACTACTTACCAATCACTAGTATGGTGTGCCGTTCTTTCTAGAGGGAGTCCATTCACCAGAACTTTCAACAACCCATTTGAAATCATCATCTGGATAATGGGCTTCGTCTTTTGCAACTCGGCTCCCTATAACTATAAATTTAGCTTGTTCGCTACTACGGTTTATTAAATGATGACCATTTTCGACCCTAGCAGGGAAGCCAATACACATTCCTGCAAACAATGTCTGCTCACCGTCATCACTGACTAAACATAGCTCACCACCGAGTACATAAAGAAACTCATCTGACCTTGTGTGCCAATGGCGAAGAGCCGACTGCGCATTCGGTTCTAATACTTCCAGATTCACACCGAACTGAGTGAGCCCAAAAGAATCACCTAAACTTCTGCATTCAGATTGACCAAGGCGAGATTTAAATGGCTCTGGAAATGGGTTAAACGTATCACCTTTTATGCTTAACGCTTGTTTCGCTTTCGTCATTAATTGCCCCTATGCATAACGCTTTTCAGTCGGGATATAGTCATTTGCTTCTGTCCATCTTGCTCAACCTTTTTAAGCAACTCAAGCCATATATGGTGGTTATGTGATTTTTGTACGCACACGAGTGATGGGTTACGAAAAAAACACCTGCACTCTAGGGTTGTTAGTTAGCATATGTATTACAAAATCAACTCACCATTAATTAGTCAATCATCGGTCGTGACACACTTTGGGGCGTGCGACGTGAAGTCGTATGAAGCGCTGTTCACCGCTAAACGAGTGAACCATCTGTATCACCAGATGAACCTAGGAGCCTGAATAAAGTAGCGGCTTTGACAATGTAACGAAGGTTGGTATTTTCCAATCGGGATTGAAATCGTGAGAGAACGATCCTCCTGATAACCACAACATCGGGTGAGTGCTAGGTAGTCAGCATGATGAACAGAAGTGAATCCGCGTAAGGTGCGTTATGTTGTGAAACAGCGGAAGTGGTTAATACGCTGTAGCCAAAAGGCACGAGAGTCGGAAAGAGATTGCCCCATGCTCTTTCGTGATCATTGAACTCTCCGCACCATAGCGGGCATCTAAACTGACATTGCGTGACATACGGAACACGGTAAGCCTGTATCTCTCCCTACGGGAAAGCCCCTGTGGCCGAGAGTGATGCGGGTAGAGGAGGTTGGAAAAAGCAAAGGCTGCATTGTAATGACGCAGATACAGGTTTGTGCCTGATCACGAAAGTGAGCCCACTTCCAACTGGTCTCTCGTTGCGAGAGAGTTTGAAGAACTTTATTAAGGAAGAAAAGCAAATGACGATTTCGAATGAGATTAGTGCATCTTCTGACAGTGCACTGTGGCAATCCATTAACTGGAAGGCCGCAGAGGCGAACGTCTTAAAGCTTCAAATGCGTATCGCAAAGGCAACTAGAGACGGTAAACACGGCAAAGCAAAAGCATTGCAGTGGATACTGACTCACTCTCGCTCAGCAAAACTTCTTGCTGTTAAGCGAGTTTCTCAAAATAAAGGCAGTAAAACGCCTGGAATAGACGGCGTTGTCTGGAATACAGACACGCGTCGTATGAAAGCAGTAAATCAACTGAGTCGGAAAGCTTACCAAGCGAAACCACTCAGGCGTATCTATATCCCCAAAAAGAATGGCAAGCTTCGACCTCTGGGCATCCCATGCATGATAGACAGAGCACAACAAGCGCTACACCTATTATCGCTAGAGCCTATATCAGAAACAACTGCCGACCCGAATAGTTATGGCTTTAGAACAAATCGTAGCACGGCTGACGCTGTCGACCAGTGCTTCAAGTGTTTGGCTTTAAAGAAATCGGCTAAATGGGTTCTTGAAGGAGATATTAAAGCTTGCTTCGACAAAATCGGGCATCAATGGCTTATGGATAACATCGCCATCGATAAACGGATGTTGGAGCAATGGCTAAAGTCAGGCTTTGTAGACAAAGGGCTGTTTTACGACACCGACGAAGGCACTCCTCAAGGCGGAATTATATCCCCCACCTTGATGTTGATGACGTTATCGGGTCTCGAACAGCGCATTAAGTCTACCGCGCTTAAGAAAGGAGCAAGAGCTAACTTTATTGGATATGCCGACGATTTCGTCGTCACTTGCGCTTCAAAGGAAGTACTCGAGAACGATATCAAACCGTTGATTGCTGATTTCTTAGCGGAAAGAGGCTTAACATTATCCGAAGAGAAAACGCACATTACTCATATCAACGATGGCTTTGACTTTCTTGGGTTCAACCATAGGAAGTACAAAGGGAAACTGCTCATCAAGCCGAGTAAATCCAATACGTTGATGTTCTTAAGCAATCTGCGTGAACTCATCAAAAAGCACGTAACCCTTCCAGTGAATGATCTTATCAAACTGATAAATCCTAAACTCAGGGGATGGTCGAACTATTATCGGCACTGCGTAGCTAAACAGGTATTCGGATATGTAGGTCACAAGTTATTCCATACGTTATGGCACTGGGCTAAAAGGCGTCATCCAACAAAGTCTAAAACTTGGATTGCCCTAAAATACTTCATCAACCGAAAAGGCCAATGGCAGTTTCACGGTTGGCAGAAGGTCATGGATATGGATTGCCAGTTCAATCTCTTCCAAATAGCCAAAGTGCCAATAGAAAGGCATGTGAAAATCCGAAGTGCAGCGACACCCTTTGACCCTCTTTACCAAGAATACTTGGTAAAGAGAAAATCTAAAAGGCTAGCTCGTAACTCTTGGAACGAACCTGCTTCGACTGCTTTATAAGTTGCTGGGTATCAAACGATGCCTTCGTGGAGGCTTGAGCCTAGTGCAGTGAAAGTTGCACGCTAGGTTCTTAGGGAGACGGCACTTGGTAACAAGTGTCGTCCACCCGACATAACTTACATAGAGCTTATGAACCATTCGGGTGTGAAAAAACAAGCCAGTAGCAGTGGTCACTGGCTTATCTTATCAATTCAGAACCATTTCCTAGAGAAGTGGGAAGTTATACTTTCATACCAAAATGATGACCATCAGGCATCTCAATATCTATGCGTAGCTGACCGCCGAGAGCTTCCACATATCGCTTTAGGGAAAGCAACTTTACGTCTTTGCCATTCTTCTCCAGGCTGGCAATGGTGGGTTGTTTAATACCCATAGTTTTAGCAACTTGTGCTTGTGACATTTGAACACTATGCCGGATTTCAGCCAGATTGAGCTCCAGCAACATCTCAGAAGTTTTCTGATGTGCTTGTCTCAATTCGTCCTCTGTCATTAGATCATCAAGTGCGCTTAGTGGCTGACTTTTCATTGTCTAACTCCTTTATATGCTCCTCAAATTCACTCTCTGCGATAGGGATCATCTTCTTGTAAAAACGTTTCTCACCAGTTTTATCCCCTCCACACAAGACAACACACTGGCGTTCAGGGTCAAAAGCAAAGAAAACCCGGATAGGCTTCCCACTACTTTGCACACGTAACTCTTTAAGGTTGCTGATTTTGGAGCCTTCCAAAGTGTCAGCGTATGGTCGAGGTAGAGTAGGGCCTCTTTCTTGTAGTAATCCAAGGGATGCCCTGACACTAACCTTGTCTTTACTATCTAACGTTTTAAACCAATCAACAAAGAGTGGTCGGTTGAGTATTGTCCACATAATTGACGCTTAATTTATATTTGAAGAAATTATAGACTGCAATCTATATAGAGTGCAATCTATATTAAAATTTTACCAATAAATGGTTCTAATAGAGTATACCTTATGCAAACCATGTGATGTATCTTCAAAGTTGGTTCGCTTATTATTGTTTTTGCACCCTACGCGAACTATTATCAAATACCATACCTATAACAGACTAGAATTACGAAAGTGTTCATACGTGGTTACCTCAGAGCATCAACAGATGAACAGGATGCTAATCGTGCAAAAGCCGACTTGGAGCTATTTGCAGAACAAAAAGGTGTTCGTATCGCTAGCTTTTATACTGAGAACCAGTCGGGTTCAAAGCTAGAAAGAGCTGAACTTTCACGACTAATAGATGACTCACATAAAAATGATGTCTTGCTTATCGAAAAGGTAGACAGGCTGTCTAGATTACCATACGAACAGTGGAAGCTGCTCAAGCATCAATTAATTGATGCTGGTCTACATATTGTCGTTCTTGACCAACCTATGACTCATCCCGCTCTCAGCGGTGACTTGGAAAATTCGATGATTTCAAAAGTGCTGACTGAATTCATGATTGATCTCGCTGCGGCAATGGCCAGGGATGATTATGAAACTCGACGTAAAAGACAGGCACAAGGAATACAGAAAGCTAAAGCTTTGGGTAAATATCAAGGAAGAAAACCAGACCTCCAACTGCGAGAAAATGTGGCACTTTTACTTAGTGAGGGAAAAAGCTGGTCTCAAATTCAACACCTTTTAGGCTGTAGTCGGTCAACGATCGCAAAGGTCAAAAAAGCTGGAGCAGTCCGATAAGGACTTTACTTTGTAATAAAGAAGGACATGAACTGATTTTTTCCCATAAAAATAATAAGTTACGCTCTTAGCGTACAATATTTTCCGAATCGTCGTGTGACCCCTTTAACGGCACCATTGACGCCGCATCCGTTTACCCGCGTGAAGTGGTCAAGGAGTCACTGGCCACAAATGCAAGCGCGGTCATTTTTTATCATAACCATCCCAGCGGTGATGCCACACCCAGTCAAGCCGATCGACGTATTACTCGACGACTGACCGACGCGTTAGCCTTGGTTGATATTAGAGTACTCGATCACTTCGTGGTGTCTTTTGAAGACGTGGTGTCATTTGCGGAGCGTGGTTGGATATAGCCATTAGTTAGTGAAAAATGTTTCTCATTCACGCCTATTCTGGCGTGAATGACTTCGGTAACGTAATGCAGTAAACTAAAGACAATTAAATAAGGTTTCTATTATGTCTGAATCAAGCAAAGTCACATTAAGCGTTGAAGAGCTGATCAACCTAACCGCTCATGCTGCCACTCAAGAGCAGTTAAATGATACGCGTAAAGAACTCGATCAGAAGATCGAAGCGGTTCGTCATGACCTTTCAGATAAAATTGAAGCGGTTCGTAATGAGCTGAAATCTGATATTCAAGGGGTACGGAATGAGGTCCTGGGGGTTCGTAATGAAGTGAGTTCCCTTAAAAACCTCATTATTG